>NZ_JBHUDX010000080.1:60712-65512 GCF_042678285.1 Streptomyces caeni | reverse complement strand
GGCCCGGACCGCCGCCGCGCCCGGCGGGCCCGCCGCCGGGATGCCCGCCCTTCAGTCCGCGGAGGATGTGCGGGCGGCACGGGCCGGGGCCATCGCCGCCTACCGCGCCGGAGCGCGGGCCGCGGCACGGGTGCAGGAGGAACAGAGCGCCGACCGGGCGGCGCTGCCCGCGCCGAGGCCGGCGACCGGTTCAGGCGCCGGCGCCGGCACCGTGGTACCGGCCCAGGACCCCGGCGGGCCGGCGGAACACCGGCCCGCCGCATCGCCCCCGGGGCAGATCGCCGACCCGTACGGAGTGGGCCGTACGGCCTCCTGGCACGGCGCGGCACCGCGCCCGGCGGCACCGGTCGGCGGCACCGACCGCACCGCGCCACCCGGCCAGACGTCCGCACCCCGCAATGGCATCGGTGCCGGCCCTTACGAGAACGTGGCCCCGGGCGTGCCCGCCGCCGAGGGCGGTGCCCCCGGCCCCGCCGTTGGCGCGGGCGCCCCCGAGGCTCCCTGGGGTCAGCGCGGCCCGGCCACCGCCCTCGCCGCCGAGCGGGCGCGCCAGGCGCGGATGGCCGTCGTCGGGCCCGTCACGGAGCGGTGGGCGCCCGAGCAGGCGGGCCCCGTGCACGAGAACTGGCAGCTGGCCGCGCCGATCGGGCCCGCGACCGACCTGTGGGCGCTGGGCGCGCTGCTGTTCCGGGCCGTGCAGGGGCATGCGCCGTATCCCGAGGAGAGCACCGCCGAACTGGTCCAGCTCGTGTGCGCCGAACCGCCCGCCTTCGCCGAGGAGTGCGGTCCGCTGCGCCCGGTCGTGGAGTCGCTGCTGCGTCAGGACCCGACCGACCGGCTCGACTACGAGGAGCTGCGCGGCTGGCTGCGCTCCCTCGTCCGGTCCGCGCCCGAGCCCGAGGCGGGGGCCCATGTCGTCGCGGCGCCGCCCGTCGACCCGCGCCGGCTGCCGATCGTGCGCCGCCGGGGCGAGCTGGTCCGCCGGCGCCGCGCCGGGCTGCCGGCGGCCACCCACGCCCGCCACCGGCGTGCCAAGGACGAGCGGGCACCCAGGCCCCGGCGCCTGGGCCGCACCCTGCTCCTGCTGATCCTGCTCGGGCTGGCCGCGGTGATCGCCTACGCCATGGTGTTCATGCCCAAGGCCGGCAGTGCCGAGGGCACGTCGGGGCAGCGCACCGGTGCGGCCGGGGACGTCGGCCCCGCCCCGCGGCAGTCCGGCCCGGGCGGCGCCCCGGGGCCCGGTCAGGGCGGCTCCCAGGAGCCCGGCGAGGGCGGTGCCGAGAGCTCCTCGTCGTCGGCCGGTTCGCCCCAGACGCAGACCAGCGACCCGGAGGTCGCCCAGGGCTTCACCCTGCGCAAGGACCCCGAGGGCTTCAGCGTCGCCGTCGCGAACGGCTGGGACCGCGCCCCGAGGAACGGGCGCGGCCAGGTCGTCTACTCCCACGGCGACTTCGAGCTGATCGTCGTGCCCGGACGCGACGGCACCAGCAGGTACGGCGGCGATCCGCTGACCTACCAGCGGGAGTCGGAGCCCGAACTGCAGCCCTTCCGCGACTCGACCTGGGCCACCTCCAGCGGGATGCGCCGCATCGACGTGGGTGGACGGACCATGGCCGAGGGGCAGTTCACCTGGACGGACGGCGACGGACGCGAACTCTACGTGCGCAACCTCGCGATCGTCGTCGGCGGCCGCTACCACGTGGTGCAGGTTCGCGGCCCGGAGGCCGAACGCGACGAGGTGACCCGGTTGTACGAGCAGGCCGAACAGACATACAGAGTCGCTGGCTGACCCTGCGTCACCGTGCGCGGTCCGATTGCGCTGAGTGTGCGCTGGTTCCGTCCCGTACGTGGAAGGGAGAACCGTCACAGTGCGGTCTCCGAACGACCCCGCCGGTTCCCTGTGCGGGGGCCGCTCTTTACTCTGGCCTCGTCAAGACCATTGCGGGGAAACGTGAATCAGATGCAGGGCCTGCTCCTCGCGGGCCGCTACCGGCTCGTCGACTCCATCGGCAGCGGTGGCATGGGCAGGGTGTGGCGCGCCCACGACGAGGTGCTGCACCGGGCGGTCGCCATCAAGGAGCTGACCGCCGCCCTGTACGTCACGGAGAGTGACCGCGCCGTACTCCTCGCCCGGACCCACGCCGAGGCGCGGGCCGCCGCCCGCATCAACCACTCGGCCGTGGTCACCGTCCACGACGTGCTGGACCACGACAACCGGCCGTGGATCGTCATGGAACTGGTCGAGGGCGGCTCGCTGGCCGACGCGGTCAAGGAGCGCGGGCGCATCGACCCCGCCGAGGCCGCCCGCATCGGCCTGTGGGTGGCGCGCGCCCTGCGGGCCGCGCACTCCGCGGGCGTGCTGCACCGCGATGTGAAGCCCGGCAACGTCCTGCTCGCCGCCGACAAGCGCGTGCTGCTCACCGACTTCGGGATCGCGCAGGTCGAGGGCGACACCACCATCACGCGCACCGGAGAGATCGTCGGGTCCGTCGACTACCTGGCGCCCGAGCGCGTCCGCGGCCACGACCCGGGTCCCGCCTCCGACCTGTGGGCGCTCGGCGCCACGCTCTACACGGCGGTGGAGGGCAGGTCGCCGTTCCGGCGGACCTCGCCGCTGACCACCATGCAGGCGGTCGTCGACGAGGATCCCGCGCCGCCGCGGTTCGCGGCCGCCCTGGAACCGGTGATCTCGGCGCTGCTGCGCAAGGACCCGGCGCGCCGGCCCGGTGCTGCGGAGCTGGAGCAGATGCTGGCCGAGGCCGCGGAGGGACGGCGGCCGAGGGCGGCGCAGGAGTACGTGGCGACGCAGAACGTGCACCTGAACGGCGACGGTGACACGACTGCGTACGTGCCCGGTCCCCGGGAGGCGCGCGACGCGGGGACGGCGGGCGGCACCCTGCACCAGCCCGCTTTGCCGCCCCCGCCCCGCAGACGCCGCGGTCGCACCGTCGCGCTCGTCCTCGCGGTGGCCGTGGTCGTGGGCGCGGCGGGCGCGGTGGCCGCGGACCGATTCGGCGGGCGCGACGACGCCGGCGGCGGGCCCACCGCCACACCCGCCGCGACGCCCTCGCCCGCAAAGAGCACGGATCAGGCCGCGAGCACCGTGCCGGACGGCTGGGTACGTGTGCCGGATCCCGCGGGCTTCAGCCTCGTCCTGCCCGGCGAGCGCTGGAAGCGGAAGGTGTTCGACGCCCTCCAGACCGACTACTCGCCCGACGGCGGCAGGCACTTCATCCGCATCGCCGTCGACGACTCGCCGGACTTCGACGACCCGCACGAGCACCAACTCGACCTGGACCAGCAGCTCCGGCGGCTCGTCGACTACAAGCGCATCAAGCTGGAGTCCGACATCTACCGGGACTGCAGGGGCTCCCGGTGGGAGTACACGTGGACCGCGCTGGCCAAGGACACACGGTTCCCCGGGCCGCGCCACGCCGTCGAGGAGACGTACATCGGCCGTGACGGCGTCGAGTACGCCATCTACATGTCCGGCCCCGCCGCGGACTGGCCGACCACGAGCAGCCAGTTCGACGCGGTGCTGCGGGGGTGGCGGCCCCCGTCGGGCTGACGGACACGGCGACGCGTCCCCGGATGCCTCCGCCCGGATGCCTCCGCCCGTACGCGTCCTCCGGTACGCGTTCCCGTACGCCCATCGCGCCCCGCTCGTGCGCCCGCGTACGTCGTATGTCGGCCACCCTGAGCACGGCGTCCCGGAGGGGTGACCTGTGGTGCGGCATGATGGGGCGCATGGGGACCGAGGGGGAGAATGTCCGTGTCATAGCGGGGCGCTACCGGCTGGAAGAACGGATCGGCCGGGGCGGCATGGGCGTCGTCTGGCGGGCCGCCGACCAACTGCTCGGCCGGCAGGTGGCGGTGAAGGAACTCGTCGTCGACCCCTCGCTCTCCGCAGAGGAGGCCCGGCGGCAGCGCGAGCGCACCCTGCGCGAGGCGCGCGCGGTCGCGCAGTTGAGCCACCCGCACATCATCGTCGTCCACGACGTCGTCGCGCACGACGAGCAGCCCTACCTCGTCATGGAGTTGATCGACGGCGGCTCGCTCGCCGAGCACATCGCCCGGCACGGCCCCGTCGACGCCCGTGAGGCCGCGCGCATCGGCATCGCGCTGCTGGGCGCGTTGCGCTGTGCGCACGGCGCGGGTGTGCTGCACCGCGACCTCAAGCCCGCGAACGTCCTGCTGGAGGCGGGCACCGACCGTGTCGTCCTCACCGACTTCGGCATCGCGCAGGTCGCCGGAGCGACCACGCTCACCGAGAGCGGCTCCTTCGTCGGCTCACCCGAATACACCGCCCCGGAGCGGATGTCCGGCGACCGTACCGGGCCCGCGTCCGACCTGTGGTCGCTGGGCGCGCTGCTGTGCGCGGTCCTGAGCGGCGAATCGCCTTTCCGCCGCGACTCGCTGGGCGGGATCCTGCACGCGGTCGTCGTCGACGAGATCCGTCCGCCCGCGCAGGCGCAGCCGGTCCTGCCCGTCGTACGAGGACTGCTGGAGCGCGACCCGGACCGGCGCCTGGACGCCGCCGAGGCCGAACGGCTGCTGCGGGAGTTCCTGGAGACGGGACGTACGCCGCGGGTGCCCGTGGCGTACACGCCGACGCAGCGGGACGTGCCCCGGCGTGCGGCGCACTCGCCGCCCCGGGAGGCAGGCGAGGCCGCGGCCCCGGCCGCCGGGTCGCAGCCGTACTCGGCGCGGGGTGTGCTCGTCGCCGCCGCCCTCGTCGCGGCCATGGTGGGTGCGGGCGTCTCGGCGGCGGCGCTGCTGATGCACGACGGCGGCAACGGC
>NZ_JBHUDX010000080.1:32992-60701 GCF_042678285.1 Streptomyces caeni | reverse complement strand
GTCGAGTTCCGGGCCACACCGCGCGTCGCAGGGCACGACGTCGGCGTCCGCGCCGGTCTTTGAACCCGCGCCCACCGGGACGGTGACCCGCTCGCCGTCGTCCGCGTCGGCCGCCGCCCGTACGGCGCCCTCGGGATACCGGCTGGTCCGGGACCCCGACGGGTTCTCGCTCGCGGTGCCGGACGGGTTCACCCGCAGCCCGCAGGAAGAGCGCGTCTTCTATCTGTCGCCGGGGCGCACCTTCCGCATCGGCGTCAAGACGGCGGACCCCGAGTCCGGAGGCCCGCTCGCGGTGATGCGGCGCGCGGACGCGCGCGGGCCGTCCACGAACCCGGGTTACCGCGACGGCCGGGTCACCGCGACCTCGCACGGGGGAGGCCCTGCCGCGCTGTGGGAGTTCACGTGGAACGGCTTCACGGCCGCGGAGGGCCCGCGGCACACCTACGACCTGTGCTGGGAGCAGGGCGGCCGGATGTACGACGTGTGGGTGTCGGCACCGGTCGGGAAGGTGAGGGAGGCGAAGGAGTACTTCGACGTGGCGGTGGACACATTCGCACCGGGGTAGTCCGTACGCTTCACGGATCGGGGCCGCGAGGTGGCGAGGGCCGCGATCGCGAACCCGGACGTCCACAAGCTCCAGGACGGTGCCCGCCCTCGCGTCGACAAGCGGGCGTTGCGCACGATAGTCATGGGGGATGAGCAACGACGGTGGCGGCACGGGCGCCAACGGCCTTGTGATCGGCGGCCGTTACCGGCTGATCGAGCGCATCGGCTCCGGCGGGACGGGCACCGTGTGGCGCGCCCTGGACGAGCGGGTCGAGCGGGACGTCGCCGTCAAGCAGCCTCATCTGCCCGGCGACCGCGAGGCCGAGAGCCACCGGCGGGCCGCCAACCGCCTGTACCGCGAGGCCCGCGCCGCCGCCCGTGTCGACCATCCTTCGGCGGTCTCCATCCACGACGTCGTCGTCGAGGACGGACTCCCCTGGATCGTCATGGAGTTGATCCGTGGTGAATCCCTGCACGAGGTGCTCCGGCGCGGCCCGCTGGAGCCCGCCGAATCCGCCCGTGTCGGCCTCGCCGTCCTCGGCGCGCTGCGCGCAGCGCACGCCGTCGGCATCGTGCACCGTGACGTCAAGCCCGCCAACGTCCTGCTCGGTCCCCATGACCGCGTCGTCCTCACCGATTTCGGCATCGCCCACATCCAGGGCGAGGAATCCCTCACCATGAGCGGGGAGTTCGTCGGCTCGCTGGAGTTCATCGCGCCGGAGCGGATGTCCGGGCGGGGCGCCGGGCCCGCCTCCGACCTGTGGTCGCTGGGCGTGCTGCTGTACGCCTCCGTCGAGGGACGGTCCCCGTTCCGCCGTACGGCACCGGAGTCCACGCTCGCCGCGATCCTCGCCGACGATCCGCCCGAGCCGAAGCGGGCCGGACCGCTCGGGCCGCTCATCCTGCGGCTGCTGGTGAGGGAACCGGAGCGGCGGCCCGGCGCGGAGGAGACCGGCGCGGTGCTGGAGGCGGTCGCCGAGGGGTGGCCCGCACCGGAACCGGACGGTGCCGGTGCGGGCGCCGTACGGCGCACGGAACCGCGGACGGAACCGCGGACGGAACCGCAGGCAGGACCACGGACAGAGCCGCAGGCGGCACTGCGACCAGAATCGCAGGCGGCACCGCGACCAGAACCGAAGGCGGCACCGCGACCAGAACCGCAAGCCCCATCGCAGGCAGAACCGGCGCCCGCGCTGCTCTCCGCCTCCGTGACGGAAACAGTCCCCGCCGCGAGACCGCGGCGCCGCACCCCGCGAGGCACCGTCCCCCTCGCCCTGCTCGGCGCCGTTGTCGCGGGTGGCACCTGGCTCGTCACGTTCTTCTTCGGCGGTCCCGACAGCAGGGCGGCCACGGAGCACCCGGCGACCTACAGCTCGGCTCCCGCCGCCGTGTCGAGCCCCACCGCCGCCCCGAGCCCTACGGCCGTCGCCTGGACCGCCCACCAGGAGGAGGCCATGCAGGCCGTCCTCTTCCTGCCGAGCGCGTACAGGGAGTCCGCCAGGCAGGGCGGCGCCGGCGACCAGCCCCGGCTCGTGGTCTACGAAGCCGACGGGATCACCGTCCGTCTCACCCGGTGGGACACGGCGCCCGGTTCCCCGATGAGCCGGGCGCAGGCGGCGCACCGCACCTGGGACGGCCACACGGGCGACGCGCGGACGCAGTACACCCGCACCCGTTTCCACGGTGACGAGGCCGCCCTCGCCGACACCGCCTTCGGCCTGGCCGGCTCCCCGACCCGCATCATGCAGATGTTCGTGCTGACCGGCGACGGCGGCATGTACGAACTGCGGGTCGACATGCCCAAGGGGACGGCGGACGAGAAGAAGGGAACCGCGGTGTTCAAGGAGGCCCGTAACCGTCTTGAGATCGGAAAAGACCGAGCAGTGTCCGGCCGCCACCGAACAATGCCCTGATCAGCACGTTTCTTGCCAGTGATCACTGGCGTCATGTGAGCACTCGGTGAATCCCTATTACCGACGGGTACACAAACGCTCCGGCCGGGCATACCCTGCGCCTCATGACGGACTCCCAGGCCCCGGAGAAGGCCATAGACGCGACCGGTACGGGCACGGCCGGCACGAACCCCCTCGCACCCGCCCCCGCCGGTGCCCGCACCGCCGTCGACGTGGTCACGCCGGAGCTGGTCGCCCAGCTCACCACGGGCGTGGCCGGCTCCGGCCGCACCGCCAACCACACGCCGTTCACCGGCGGGAAGCTGGCCGATCTGCCGGAGTCCACCCCCGAGGACGTGGCGGGGGCGTTCGAGCGGGCCCGCGCGGCCCAGCCCGTCTGGGCGGCCACCCCCGTGCGGCAGCGCGCCGCCGTCCTGCTCCGCTTCCACGACCTGGTGCTCGCCCGCCAGGCCGAGGTCCTCGACCTGATCCAGTTGGAGACCGGCAAGGCCCGGCTGCACGCCCACGAGGAGGTGCAGGCCGTCGTCGTCGCGGCCCGGCACTACGGCCGCAAGGCCCCCTCGTATCTGAAGCCCAAGCGGCACGCCGGTGCCATGCCGACGCTCACCCGGGTCACCGAACTGCGCCATCCGCGGGGCGTCGTGGGCCAGATCGCCCCCTGGAACTACCCCCTGGAACTGTCGGTCGGCGACGCGCTGCCGGCCTTCGCCGCGGGCAACGCCGTCGTGATGAAGCCCGACACCGAGACCTGCCTGACCGCGCTGTGGGCGCGCGATCTGCTGATCGAGGCCGGGCTGCCCGCCGACGTCTTCCAGGTCGTCATCGGCGACGGACCGGTAGTCGGCCCCGAGGTGGTCAAGCACGCCGACTACGTCTCCTTCACCGGTTCCACCCGCACCGGCCGCCAGGTCGCGCAGAGCGCCGCCGCCCGTCTCGTCGGCGTCTCCCTCGAACTCGGCGGCAAGAACGCCATGCTGGTCCTGCAGGACGCCGACGTCGACAAGGCGGCCGCGGGTGCCGTGCGCGCGTGCTTCTCGTCCGCGGGTCAACTGTGCATCTCCATCGAGCGGTTGTACGTCCACGAGTCGATCGCGGACGCCTTCCTGGAGCGGTTCGTCGCCCGCACCAAGGCGATGCGGCTCGGCAACGCCCTCGCGTACGGCGCCGACATGGGCTCGCTGGTCGGCGAGCGTCAACTGGCCGCCGTCACCCGGCACGTCGACGAGGCCGTCGCCAAGGGGGCGAAGGTCCTGGCCGGCGGGGTCGCCCGCCCGGACATCGGCCCGTACTTCTACGAGCCCACCGTCCTCGACGGCGTCGAGGCACCGATGTCGGTGTGCACGGAGGAGACCTTCGGACCGGTCGTGTCGATCTACCGCTTCAGTACCGAGGACGAGGCGATCGAGCGCGCCAACTCCACCCCGTACGGCCTGAACTCCTCCGTGTGGACGAAGGACGGCCGACGCGGCCGGGCGGTCGCCGCCCGGTTGCGCACGGGCACGGTCAACGTCAACGAGGGCTATGCGCCCGCCTACGGCAGCGTCCAGTCGCCCATGGGCGGGATGAAGGACTCCGGTCTCGGCCGCCGCCACGGCTCCGAGGGCATCCTCAAGTACACCGAGGCCCAGACCGTCGCCCACCAGCGGCTGCTGCCGATGGCGCCGTCCCTCGGCATGGACGACGAGAAGTACGCGGCGTTCATGAGCCGCAGCCTGAGAGTCATGAAGGCGCTGCGGCTGCGCTGACGCGCGCCGATCGCACCAGCCTCGAACGTCCTCAACGAGGAGAGCACGTGTCACAGGAGAACTCCGCCCGCACCCAGGGCGAACACCCGGACGAACGGAACGAACCGGCCGGTGGACCGGCCACGGAATCGACCGGGGAACAGCCCGACGCCCCGGCCTACGACTACGACGTCATCGTCGTCGGCTCCGGCTTCGGCGGCTCCGTCACCGCCCTGCGGCTGACCGAGAAGGGCTACCGGGTGGGCGTCCTGGAAGCGGGGCGCCGCTTCACCCGCGGCTCCCTGCCGAAGAACTCCTGGGACCTCAGGAACTACCTGTGGGCACCGGCTCTCGGTCTGTACGGCATCCAGCGCATCCATCTGCTGGGCAACGTCATGGTGCTGGCGGGCGCCGGGGTGGGCGGCGGCTCCCTCAACTACGCCAACACCCTCTACGTGCCGCCGCAGCCGTTCTTCGACGACCCGCAGTGGAAGGACATCACCGACTGGCAGGACGAACTGAAGCCGTACTACGACCAGGCGCGGCGCATGCTGGGCGTGCGGCTCAACCCGACCATGACCCCGTCGGACGTCCACCTCAAGGCCGCCGCCCAGCGCATGGGCTTCGGCGACACCTTCCACATGGCACCGGTCGGCGTCTTCTTCGGCGACGGTGACGACGCCGGCGGAGGCACCCGCGTCACGCCCGGCGAAGAGGTCCCCGACCCGTACTTCGGCGGCGCGGGGCCGGCCCGCCGGGCGTGCACCGAGTGCGGGGAGTGCATGACGGGCTGCCGTCACGGCGCCAAGAACACCCTCAACGAGAACTACCTCTACCTCGCCGAGAAGGCCGGCGCCGTCGTCCACCCGATGACGACGGTCGTGTCGGTCACCGAGGACTCACGGGGCGGGTACGCCGTCACGGCTCTCCCCACGGACAAGAAGCGCAAGGGGAAGGCGCGGACCTTCACGGCGCGCCGGGTCGTCCTCGCGGCGGGCACGTACGGTACGCAGACGCTGCTGCACCGCATGAAGGCGAACGGGCGGCTCCCGCACCTGTCGGACCGCCTGGGCGACCTGACCCGCACCAACTCCGAGGCGCTGGTGGGCGCGCAGACCGACAGACGCCGCTACCGCAAGGCGCACGGCACCGAGGTCGACTTCACCCGCGGCGTCGCGATCACCTCCTCGGTCCACCCGGACCGGAACACCCACATCGAACCGGTCCGCTACGGCAAGGGCTCGAACGCGATGGGCGGCCTGTCGGTCCTCCAGGTCCCGTACGCGGAGGGCTCCTCCCGGGCCCTGGCCTGGCTCGGGAACGTGGTGCGCCACCCGTGGCTGATGGCCCGGTCCCTCTCCAACCGCCGCTGGTCGGAGCGGACCATCATCGGACTGGTCATGCAGTCGCTGGACAACTCCCTGACGACGTACCTGAAGCCGAAGGGCCCCGGCAAGGGCCTGCTGACGGCCCGGCAGGGCCACGGCGCCCCCAACCCCAAGCAGATCAAGGCCGCTTCCGAGGCGGCGTCGGCGATCGCCGAGGAGATCAACGGCTTCCCGGGCAGCAACGTGGGCGAGCTGATGGGCACGCCGCTGACCGCGCACTTCCTGGGCGGCTGCCCGATCGGCGCCTCGCCCGAGACGGGCGTGATCGACCCGTACCACCGGCTGTACGGCCACCCCGGCATCTCGGTGGTCGACGGTGCGGCGGTCTCGGCGAACCTGGGCGTCAACCCCTCCCTGACGATCACCGCGCAGGCCGAGCGCGCCATGTCGTACTGGCCCAACAAGGGGGAGGCGGACCCGCGCCCGCAGCAGGGAGCGCCCTACGAACGCCTCAAGCCGGTCGAGCCCAGCCGCCCGACGGTACCGGCGGACGCGTTCGGTGCCCTGCGCCTGCCGTTCCTGGGCGTGCCGGCGGTGCCGTCGAAGAAGGACGCCGTCGGCTGACGGCGGACCGGGGCAGGGGTGAGCCG
Source organism: Streptomyces caeni (assembly GCF_042678285.1). Taxonomy (NCBI): domain Bacteria; kingdom Bacillati; phylum Actinomycetota; class Actinomycetes; order Kitasatosporales; family Streptomycetaceae; genus Streptomyces; species Streptomyces caeni. Next base: position 54,540 of record NZ_JBHUDX010000080.1, on the reverse strand, counting down.
CGGCGGGCGTCCGGCTCACCCCAGGTGCGCGACGAAGGCCCGCCAGGCGTCCGGGCCGAAGCGGATCACCGGCCCGGCGGGGCGCTTGCTGTCGCGGACGGGAACGAAGGCCGGTATGCCGTCGGCGACTTCGACGCAGTCGCCCTGCCCGCCGCTGTAGCTGCTCCTGAGCCATATCGCTGCGTGGACGCCGTCCGAGGCGGGGGGTTCATGGCTCATGATCTGTACTCCTTGGCGATGCGCCGGATCGGCCCGAGTGATTCCGTCAGGCACGCGAGGCGACTGTCACCGCGCGTCCGTACCCCTCTGTCTGCAAGAGCCCGGGAACGAGCTGCACCTGGTAGGTGCGGATGGTCTCGCAGATGGCTTCCATCTCGATCTGATCGACATAGGTGTCACTGAGCACGGACGCGTACTGGTGCCACCAGCCTTCGCGGCGCCGCCGGTTGGCCCTCCGGGCGAGCGTCGCAAGCCGCTCTCGCAACGCAGGATCCCATGGTCCGGCGAGGGCAGCAGGTACGGGTGTGGGGCGAATGGCGGACCGTCGTCGGGGTCCGCGACGAGCGCGACGCGGCAGGGGCGCCCGCGGTGGTGCCGGCGCCGGACAAGGATCCGGCACTGCGCGTGCGGGCGACGGAACCGCTGGCTGTGCGGCAGGGCGGGGGCGGGGTCGTGCACGGGTAGGTAAGGGAAGGGCGCCGTCCAGACGCGGGAGCGGCTGCCGCGGCCGTTGTTCCGGCATGTGCTGCACGGCCACGGCGTGCCGAAGGGCCTGCACCCCCCTCCGTGTGCAGGCCCTTCGGGCTTGGCGGGGGCGGCATGCACCGCCCCCGCTGTATGTGCTGCGTCCTGACGCCTACCGTGCGTCCTGACGCCTACCGTGCGTCCTTACGCGGCGGCGTCCGAACCGGCACCCTTGCGCCGACGGACCACGAACAGCGCACCGGCACCCACGACGACGGCAAGGCCACCGACGAGCCCGATGGTCGGCACGGCGGAGCTGGAACCGGTCTCGGCGAGGCTGCCGGTGACGGGCTGGTCGCTCACGCCACCCTGCGGCTTCTTCGGGGTGTCGGAGGCGGGCTTCTCCGCGCCCGGCTTGGCTTTGCCGGGGTCCTCGTTCGAGGTACCCGCAGACAGGATGTCGAAGTACCAGCCGTCGCCCCAGTTCTCGGCGATGCAGTCCTTGCCGTTGATGTTGTCCAGGTACGCACCGGTGCCGAAGTGGTAGGCCTCACCAGCCGGCGCATCCTTGTGGATGTCCACCCTGAGGTTGATCTTGTTGAAGTCCCCGGGCTTCATGACCTCGGTGCCCCAGAAGTAGTCACCGGCCAGACCGTCCTGGCCCTTGATGCTCTCCCACGACTTCGTGCTCGGGTTGAGGAACTCCAGGTCCACGTACGGGCTGAGGACCGGCTTGTCCGACGTCCAGTACTTGGTGCTCTCGACCTCCGCGTAGAAGGCGACGTTCTTGAGCGTGACGTCGGAGTCGTTGGTGACCTTCAGCGTGAAGGAGTGCCAGCCGCTGCCCGCCGTGATCTTGCCGGGCAGAGCGCCGACCTCGACCTTCAGTGAGTTCTCGGAGAAGTTCCCGTCCAGCTCTTCGCAGTACGGGGGCTCACCGTTGTCCGACGGGGTGCTCTGCTCGTCCGACGGGGTGCTCTGCTCGTCGGAGGGGGTGCTCTGCTCGTCGGAGGGGGTGCTCTGCTCGTCCGACGGGGTGGACTGCTCGTCCGACGGGGTGGACTGCTCGTCCGACGGGGTGGACTGCTCGTCGGAGGGGGTGCTCTGCTCGTCCGACGGGGTGGACTTGCCGGACGGGGTGCTCTGGTTCTCTGCCGAGAGGGAACCGTCCGTCCCAGTCGAAGCACTTGCCGACGGGGACGGGCTGTCGGCCGCGAACGCGACCGGAGCCGACACGAGGGCCAGCTGAGCTACGACTGCGGTTGCGGCCGCGGTAACCATGGCGCGGCGAAGCTTCATGAAGACCTCAAGAAGTCTGGTGTGCTGCGGCGTGGCAGCACGCGATCGGGGGAGGTCTCCGCGTGTGGGGCGCGGGTGTGACCGTTGGTTGCGTAGGTGAGACCGGTGACCCCTGGGGAGGGTTGCGCTCCATCTCACGGAATTTTTATGTGGGGTGGGTCACAGGGGGTGTGGTGGGTGCGGTCATGGTCAGGCGCCTCGACGTTGTGGTGGGCCGGATGCTGCTGGACAACGCGCCGCCGACGCTTGAGCCGTACGCCGCATCGACTTGCCTGGCACGGTTCGACCGCTTTGCGTGCAGATGGCTGAATGATGTTGGCGTGATGTGGCCGTTTGTGACGTGATCTTGTCAGGTAGTAAGAGGAGGGTTTGAATCTCGATGACTTTATGAAGATCTGGTGAATCGGGGGGCGGGGCTCTGTGTCGGTGGGGTGGGGCGGTCGTGGTGGGGCAGGGCGTCGTAGACGGGAACGGCGCGGAAGGATTGGTGCTGTTGCAGTTGTCCTGGCCGCGCTCGTCGTGAGTCCGGTGCTGCTGCCGGGTCCGGTGGCGTATGCCGCTCCTGCGAAGGCGGATTCGGCACCGCTGTCCGAGGGGCGGCAGGCGCTGGCGCAGGCGCAGCAGTCGGGTGAGCGGGTGGAGGTGGTGGGGGAGCGTTCGGAGCGGACCACGGTCTATGCGAACCCCGATGGCTACACCTTCACCCTGGAGGAGTCGGCGGTCCCGGTGCGCGTCGCTGCGGCGGGGGGCGACTGGCAGGCGCCGGATGCGACGCTGGAGCAACGTTCTGACGGGTCGGTGGGCCCGAAGGCGGCCGCGGTGCGCATGGCGTTTTCGGGAGGCGGCGACAAGGCGCCCCTGGCCCGGATCGCCGACGCCGGGCGGTCGTTGGAGTTGGGCTGGCCGGGCACGCTGCCGACTCCGCGGCTGGAGGGCACCAGTGCCTTGTATGCGGATGTGCTGCCGGGTGTGGACTTGAAGGTGAACGCGACGCCGGAGAGTTTCCAGCCGGTGTTCGTGGTGAAGACCCCCGAGGCTGCGGCGAGCGACAAACTGAAGAAGCTCACGTTCGGGCTCAAGGCCGAGGGGCTGGATGTGCGTGAGGGGCCGTCGGGCAATCTCGCGGCCGTGGACGGCAGCGGCCGTACGGTGTTCAGGGCGCCGCCCGCGCGGATGTGGGATTCGACGGGTGCGGCGTCCGTGCCGCAGCCGCAGTTGGCAGCGGCGGTGGCGGGGGCTGCCGCTGCGGGTGTGGGGGAGCCTTCCGATCCGTCGGAGGCGGCGCCGTCGGGTTCGGGTGTGCAGCCGGGGCAGGGCGACACGGTGGCCCGTATGGACGTGGAGGTGACCGAGGACGCGCTGTCGGTGGTGCCGGACGCGGCCATGCTTGCCAGGACCGACGCGTCGGCGTTCCCGGTGTTCATCGATCCGACGGTGACGTGGGGCGAGTCGGAGCGCACGCTGCTGCGCAGTGACGGCTATGAGTCCTACGGGTGGGGCAATGGGGACGACGGCCAGGGCAAGGGCGCGGGCAAGTGCGGTACGTGGAACGGCTATTACTGCGGTCCGGGATATGTGCAGAAGCTGTACTTCGAGTTCTCGCCGTCCAGTCTCAAGGGCAAGCACGTGTTGGATGCCACGTTCCGGGTGACCGAGCCGTGGGCGTTCCAGTGCGATCCGCGCTGGGTGGACCTGGTCCGCACGAACAACATCTCCTCGTCCACGACCTGGTCGACGCGGCCGAAGGAACTGGACTTGATGGTGGACCGGAACGTGTCGGCGGGACGCGGTTCGCTGTGTGATCCGGACTCGCCGGACGCGCCGATCGAGTTCCACGACAATCCGGACGAGTCCAACGAGAACCTCACCCCTACCGTTCGGGACTTCGCGGCGGGCAAGTTCTCCCGGCTGACGCTGGAGGTCAAGGCGCACGACGAGTCGGACACCTCGGCGTGGAAGCGGTTCAAGAACGACGCGGTCCTCTCGGTGAAGTACGTGGCCGTGCCTGCCACGCCGACCGAGGTGGGTGTGGTGACCGGCTCCGGCTATGTGTGCTCCACCAACTCCGCCGATCCGGCGGTGGTGTCCGACCCGACACCGCTGGTGCAGGGGCGGCCGCGCACCATGCCCGGCGGCGAGTCGGGCGCCAACCTGCGCATCCGGTGGCGGACTGACATGTACGACGGTGCGAACTGGGTGCTCGCCCACACCGACGTCGACAGCCCGACCTCCGGCTATGTGGGGAACCTGGTCAAGCAGACCCGCAGCCTGCCCACACTTCAGGAGGGCGTGAAGTACCGCCTGAAGGCGCTGACCCTGTCCTACTACGAGGACGGCACCAACCGGCTGAACACCGGCTACACCACGCCCTGCTACTTCACGGTCGACGCGACCGCGCCGAAGGCGCCGCAGGTGACGATCGGCTCCCCCTACACGGAGTGCACGACCAACGAGTGCGTGGCCAACGGCGGTCCGAGCGTGCCGGGCACGTTCACCTTCGCCCCGGCGGCAGGGGACGCGAACAATGTCGCCTACCAGTACCGGCTGTCGGAGCAGGACGCGTGGTCGGCGGATCTGTCCGGCTCGACGGCGTCGGCGGTCATCACCCCTACGCACGCGGGCACGCATCGCCTGTATGTGCGCGCCAAGGACAACGTCGGGCGCTGGGGTGCCGAGAACGTCATCGACTTCTTGGTCGCCGCCGGTGAAGGCCCCGTCGGGCGATGGCACTTCAGCGAGGCCAGTGGCGCAGCGCTGGATTCGGAGACCGCTGACGGCGCGGACGATGCCACGCTGGGCGGCGGCGCCGTACGCGACGACCGAGGTCGCCGCGGGCTGATCACGCGTGATGCGTCCGGTGTGCCGCTTCAGACCCCGGCTACTGACCGGGGCATGGTTCTGGACGGTACCAGCGCCTACGCTGCAACCAGCGGCCCGGTGTTGGAGACTCGCTCGGCTTTTACCCTCTCCGCGTGGGTCCGGCTGGAGCGCGACGACCGCAAAGCAGCGGTGCTCTCGACGAAGGACAGCGTCAGCAGCCCGTTCCTGCTCTACTACACAACCACCCAGAAGACCTGGTACTTCGGCATACGTCAGCCAGGCCAGACCGACTGGTACTACGGCCAGTACGCGGTGTTCCCTGCGCAGGTCGGTGTATGGACGCACCTGGCCGGCACTTACGATCCGGCAACGGGTGAACTCAGGTTCTATGTAAACGGCCGGTTGCAGTACGGGGCGATGACCGTGGAGGGATCGTACCCATCGACCGCGCCCTTGGACTTCGGTCGACATCAGTTCAGCACCGGCCCTGGCGCGTACTTCCCCGGTTCGATCGACGAGGTGTCGGTGTGGCAGCGGGCGCTGACGTCACAGGAGATCTCCGACGAGGCGCGTTTGCTGACCGCGCAGCAGTATGCGGGTGTGGAGTTGGTGGCGGACTGGTCGGCTGGTCAGGGCAGTGGCAATAGTGTCCCGGACACGACTTCCGGTTACGGCGCGTCGCTGACGCTGGCCGGCGGGGCATCACTGGACGGTGAGTCGATCGTGCTGGACGGCGTGGACGGCGCGGCCACGACGGCCGGGCCGGTGGTGGACGACACCGGATCGTTCACGGTCACCGCGCTGGCATCCCTGGACGGCGGCACGCTCGCGGCCAAGGACATCGGATACACCGCCCAGGTCCTCGGGCAGCGCACGGTGGACGGGTCGGCGTGGGGGTTCTGGTACGAGCTGACGGGCAAGGACACGGTGCTCGACGAGGAGACGCTCGAGGACAAGACGGTTCCTGTCGGCAAGTGGCATTTCGGGCGGCTGAATGCCGACGGCACGTTCAGCGCGGTGATCTCCGACGATGTCGCGGCGGTGGACGGCATGGTCCGGTTGACCGGTGTGTTCGATGCTCAGGCGGGCACGATCAGCCTCTATCTGGGAGGCAACCCGAACAACGCCCCCCAGGCGTTCACGGCGGAGACGGGATCGGGTGATTTCGCCGTGGGCAAGGGCTTCAACGGCGGTGCGTGGCAGTACTTCCTGCCGGGCCGGGTGGCGGAGGTGCGCCTGTGGGCCGGTGCGATGGCCGGCTGGGAACAGGTCGGCGAGACCGTGGGCGACTGATCGGGCGGTCGGTGAGGGCGGTCCTTGTAGGGGCTGCCCTCATCCAACGGGCAGACACGGCGACCTGCAGACGTCTTGCTGGACTTCTCATAATTTTTGACGGGACTGGGTGGGGCGAACGATGGCGTTTGGCATAGGCACCTCAAGGTGGCGGCGTGGGAGAGCCGGGCGGCACCGCGGCGGTCGGCTGTTGGCACAGTCGGTTGCCCTCGCCCTGGTGGTGCCTTTGGGGTTGGCGCAGGTGGCCGAGGCCAGGGGGCCGGGTGGTCTGGGGCGACCCGATGTGCCCAAGCCCCGGGTGAGCAAGGTCGAGGCGTTTGACGGCCCGGGCGCGAAGAAGGCGCGGCAGAAGGTGGCCCGGGACAAGAAGGCCAACGCGGCTCAGGCCAGGCGGGCCGGAACGGAGCGGAAGGCTGCCTGGCCGAAGCAGGGCGAGGCAACGCTCAGGCTCAGCGGTGGCAGGGCGGCCGAGGTGGCGCCTGGCGGTCTACCGGTCACGGTCAGCCCGGCACCCGTCGGAGCCGTGAAGGGCCAGGTGGCGGCGGGTGGAACAGCACGGGTGACCGTGCTGGATCAGAAGGCCGCCCGCAGGGCAGGTGTCACGGGTGTCCTGCTGACGGCGCGGGCGGATGCGGCGGGTACTGCCGAGGTGCGTGTCGGCTACAGCGGGTTCGCTTCGGCGGTCGGGGGCGGCTGGTCCCAGCGGCTGCGTCTGGTCCAGTTGCCTGCCTGTGTGCTGACGACGCCCCAGAAGGCGGAGTGCCGCAGACAGACCCCGCTGGCGTCGGACAACGACCTCGCGCACCAGTCGGTCTCGGCGAAGGTGCACCTGGCAGCCCCTGAGGAGCTGTCCTCGCAGCTCCTGCGGACAGCCGGCAGCACCGCCACGGGAACAACCGTTCTGGCGGTCACGGCTGCCGTCACCGGCGGCGGCTCGGGCCCGTCGCCAGCGGGTACCGGTGACTATTCGGCGACGCCGCTGTCGCCGTCCTCGTCCTGGCAGGCGGGTGGCAGTTCGGGTGCGTTCACCTGGTCGTACGACATCACGATGCCGCCCGCGGCCGCCGGTCCGGTGCCGCCGTTGTCGCTGGCCTACGACTCGGGCAGCATCGACGGCCGCACGGCGACCACCAACAACCAGGGCACGTCGGTCGGTGAGGGCTTCGCACTCACCGAGTCCTACATCGAGCGGTCCTATGGCTCCTGCGACGACGACGGTCACGCGGACGTCTTCGATCTGTGCTGGAAGTACGACAACGCCCGTCTGGTCCTGAACGGCAGGTCGACCCGGCTGGTCAAGGACGACGGCAGCGGCGGGTGGAGGCTGGAGGACGACGACGCGTCGAAGGTGACGCGCTCCACCGGTGCGGACAACGGCGACGACAACGGCGAGTACTGGACCGTCACGACCGGCGACGGCACGACGTACGTGTTCGGCCTGAACAAGCTGAACGGTGCGGACACCCAGCGCACCAACTCCGCGTGGACGGTGCCGGTGTTCGGCGACGATGCGGGCGAGCCCGGCTACTCGGGTGGCGGCACTTTCGCCGACCGGTCCCTCACCCAGGCGTGGCGGTGGAACCTCGACTACGTCGAGGACACCGACGGCAACGCGGCCACCTACTGGTACACCAAGGAATCGAACTACTACAAGAAGAACACGTCGACGACGGCCAACGCCTCCTACACCCGGGGCGGATACCTGACCCGGATCGAGTACGGCCTGCGCGCGGGGGCGCTGTTCACGGACAAGGCGGATGCGAAGGTCACCTTCGGCCACGCCGAGCGCTGCACCGCCGCCGACTGCTCCAGCCTGACCGCGGACACCGCCGACAACTGGCCGGACGTGCCGTTCGACGCGATCTGCTCCCAGGACGATGCCGACTGCAACGCGGCCGGCCCGTCCTTCTTCACCCGCAAGCGCCTGACCGGCATCGACACCTTCTCCTACAACGCCACCAGCGGCGCGTACGATCCGGTGGACTCCTGGGCGCTGAGCCAGCAGTACCTGGACGGCGGGGACATCGGCGACAGCTCCGACCAGGTACTGACCCTGACGTCGCTCACCCGCACCGGCAAGGCGGGCGATACGAGCATCGCGCTCAAGCCGGTCTCGTTCACCTACCAGCTGCGGCCCAACCGGGTCGATGCCACGGACAACATCCTGCCGCTGACCCGGCCCCGCGTCTCGACCGTCACCTCGGAGACCGGCGCGATCACCACAGTGACCACGTCGGCGCCCGAGTGCGTGCGCAGCGAGGTGCTGGGCGCGGCGGAGGACTCCAACACGCGCTCGTGCTACCCGCAGTACTGGCACATCAACGGCGCCGCGGATGCGTCGGTCGACTGGTTCCACAAGTACCGGGTGCTGGCGGTGACGGTCTCCGACCCGGCCGGGAACAACGAGGCGGTCGAGTACGCCTACTCCTACAGCGGCGCGGCCTGGCACTACGCCGACGACCCGCTCACCCCGAAGGCTGAACGCACGTGGTCGGACTGGCGCGGCTACCGCCAGGTCACCGCATGGACCGGCGCGACCACCGGGACCCGCTCCAAGACGGTCTCGCTGTATCTGCAGGGCATGGACGGCGACCACAACAAGGACGGCACCACCAAGTCCGTCACCGCAGCCCCCCTGTCGTCGCCCGATCTCGGGGCCGCCTCGCTCACCGACAGCACCCAGTACGCCGGGCAGTTGCGTGAGCAGGTCACCTACGACGGCGCCACGCCGATCTCGGCGACCACGAACGATCCCTGGTCCAAGGAGACCGCCCGTCAGAGTGCCCCCGACGCCGGTGACCATGTGGCGCGCTACGTGCGCACCAGCGGGACGCGGACGTACACGTACCTGACCGTCTCGCAGACGTGGCGCACCCGCTCGGTCAGCACCACCTTCGACGACTACGGCATGCCCGCCACCGTCAGCGACTCCGGCCAGCTGGGCACCGGCGGCGACGAGACCTGCACCCGCACCTGGTACGCCCGCAACGACGCGGTCGGCATCACCAGTCTGGTCTCCCGCGCCCGGACCGTCGGCCGGGCATGCTCGATCACGGAATCGAGCCTCAGCCTCCCCGCGACCTCGGCCACAAGCGGCGACGTCCTGTCGGACACCGCCACCGTCTACGACGACCCGACCGCCACCACGTGGACGGCGACGCAGACGCCCACCAAGGGCAACGCCACGTGGACCGGCCGCGCCACCGGCTACGCCGCCACCGCCGACCTCAACGGCGACCGGCTGCCCACAGGCTGGCAGACCACGGCCACCACGACCTACGACACCCTCGGCCGCACACTCAGCGTCACCGACAACGCGGGCCACACCACCTCCACGGCCTATACGCCCGCGGACGCGGGACCGCTGACCAAGACCATCACCACCGACCCCAAGGGCTACCGCTCGGTCGGCTTCTTCGACGCACGGCGTGGCCTTACCGTGCGCAGCTTCGACATCAACCTGAAGAAGACCGAACTGGCCTATGACGCCCTCGGCCGCTTGACCGATGTGTGGCTGCCCAACCGCAACAAGGCCGCGGGGGACACCCCGAACACCAGACACGCCTACCACCTGGACAACACCAAGCCGTCCTGGATCTCGACCTCGGCACTGAACAACGACGGCACCTACAACGCCGGCTTCGCCCTCTACGACGCGCTGCTGCGCCCGTTGCAGACGCAGTCGCCGACCCCGCAGGGCGGCCGTCTGCTGACCGACACCCGCTACGACACCCGTGGCCTGGTGTACGAGTCGTACGCGGACATCTTCGACAGCACCAGCACTCCCGACGGGACCTACACCCGCGCCGAGTACGGCGAGGCCCCCACCCAGACGGAGACGGTGTTCGACGGAGCCGGGCGGGCCACGACCAGCAGCCTGTACGTGTACGGCGTCAAGAAATGGTCCACCACCACGAGCTACACGGGTGACACCGTCGCGACGAGCGCCCTGGACGGCGGCTCCGCGCAGCGCACGATCACCGACATCCGCGGCCAGGTCGTCGAGAGCCGCGAGTACGCGGGCACCAGCCCGGCCGACAGCGACTTCGGCACCGGCCCCGGCGCCTCCTACACCACCACGAAGTTCACCTACGCACCGGACGGGCGGCAGAAGTCGATCAACGGGCCGGACGGCGCCCGGTGGACCTACGGCTACGACCTGTTCGGCCGACAGACCAGCACCAGTGACCCGGACAAGGGCACCACGACCACCGAGTACAACGACCTCGACCAGGCCATCAAGTCGACCGACTCGCGCGGCACATCGATCCTGACCGGCTACGACGAACTGGGCCGGACCACCGGTACCTGGAGCGGGTCGAAGACGGACGCCAACCAGCTCACCGCCCACACCTACGACACCGTTCTCAAGGGCCAGCCCACCTCCTCCACCCGCTACGTCGGCGGCACGACAGGCGCGGCCTACACCAAGACCGTCACCGCCTACGACAGCCTCAGCCGGGCCACGGGCACCCAACTCGAACTGCCCGCCAGCGACGCGTTCGTGCAGGCGGGCACACCCTCGACACTGGCCTTCGAGACCTACTACAACATCGACGGCACAGTGAGCGGCACCATCGAGCCGGCCGCAGGCGGCCTGCAGCTCGAGAGGATCTCCTACACCTACGACGCCTTGGGGAACCCGTCCTCGGCCGCCGGAGCCAACCGCTACCTGGACAGCGTCCTCTACTCACCCCTCACCCAGCCCTGGCAGGTCACCCTGGGCGAGGGCGACATCAGCAACAACCTCATCTACATCGCCAACGACTACGAGGCCGGCACCGGCCGCCTGACCCGCAGCCATGTCACGGACCAGACCCACCCGTACATGCTGCAGGACCTCAACTACACCTACGACCAGACCGGCAACGTCACCGCCATCAGCGACCCCACCACCCTCGGCGGCACCAGCTCCGCCGACACCCAGTGCTTCGCCTACGACGGCCACCAGCGCCTCATCGAAGCCTGGACCCCCACCTCACAGGACTGCTCCGACACCCGAAACGCCTCAAGCCTGTCGGGTCCGGCCCCCTACTGGACCGGCTACACCTACAACACCGCAGGCCAACGCGCCACCGAGACGGTCCACACCAGCAGCGGCGACACCACGACCACCTACTGCCACACCGACACCGGCCAGCCCCACACCCTGACCGGCACCACCACCCAGGCCAACTGCACCACCCCCGAGCGCGCCTACACGTACGACACCACCGGCAACACCACCCAGCGCCCCGGGCAGACCGCCGGCAACAGCCAGACCCTTTCCTGGTCGCCGGAAGGCAAGCTCGCCAAGCTGACGGAGAACGGCAAGTCCACCGACTACCTCTACGCAGCCGACGGCACCCTGCTCATCCGCGCCACCCAGAACGGCGAGCGGGTTCTGTACGCGGGAGCCACCGAACTCCACCTCCGCGCCGACGGCACCACCTGGGCCCAGCGCTACTACACCGCAGGCGGCATCACCGCCGCCACGCGCTCCAACGAATCCGGCACCAACAAACTCACCTACCTCACTGCGGACCACCACGGCACTTCCACCCTGGCGATCAGCCCGGACACCACCCAGACCTTCACCAAGCGCTACACCACCCCCTTCGGCCAAGACCGCGGCACCCCCCTCTATGGCCCCTGGCCCGACGACAAGGGCTTCCTCGGCAAGACCCGCGACACCACCACCGGCCTCACCCACATCGGCGCCCGCGAATACGACCCCACCACCGGCCAGTTCCTCAGCGTCGACCCCATCCTCAGCCCCGACCAGCCGGACTCGCTCAACGGCTACAGCTACGCCAACAACAACCCCACCACCCAGAGCGACCCCACCGGCCTCGAATCCTGCTACCCCAACTTCTGCTCCGGCAGCAACGGCACCTACGGCACCTACCACCCCGAAAACGACTCGGGGTCGAAGAAGTACAAGGGATCCAGCCACTACTGCGACACGCACAAATGCTCCGGAGGCGGAGGCGGGAGCAGCTCAGGTGGAACGTCGACTGGGGGAACACTTGGGGGGACCGGAGCCCTGCCGATCACCGGTGATGTGACGAAGGACCCTTATTACGCGATTCGCATGCGAGCTGCCGAGATTTGGGCAGGGCTCCCCGGATTCTGCGCCGCCTCCCCGGTGTGGTCGTTCTGCGGGGGAGCGGTCGAGAGTAGCCCCGCAGCTGCGGATGGATACCGGCCGGACACGCTCGTGCTGCGGTGGCTTCTCGGACTCGGCCCGAAGCGGGTGGTGTACGGCGACGACAGTGTGATGTCCGCCTACATGGCTGCCACGTCAGAGGCGAGTGTGGCGCGTGCCAACGCGGTCGCTGGCTGGAAGACCAAGCACAAGAAGGACTTGGGGACACTCGCAACGTACAGTCTCGGTAGGATGTCCACTTCGGACAAGGCACTGCACATCGTCGAAGACCTCGCGAGTATGGCCAAGTACGTAAGAAGTCACGGAGCGATCGCGGATGTGAATACGACTAGGGTGGCGCTTGGTTCCTATGCGATCCATGGCGAGGTGCTGGGCGCAGATAAGAGCGGAATCAACGTACGGTTCAGGGTCGAAGAAACTCAGAGTATTCACTCTGCCGCACATATCGTGACCGGATATGGTACGGGGGCCGAGCGGGCAGCCGAAGGGCTCGATAGGAGCTCGGGCCCGATGGCGGACGTTACTCATGTCATCACCTGGAAGGAAGTCATTCTCTTCGAGCGGGATTAGCGTGAAACTGCGCAAAATGATATGAGGAGAAGCAGGCAGATGAAGATTTTCCTTCCAGGTAAGAAGTCCGCTAGAACTGTGCTGGCATGGTGCGTGTTGAGTGCTCTGTGCTCCGGCTGTGCACTTATCACCTCTGACCTTCCGGTCGAGTCTGGCCGCGTCATATCCGCAGACGATTTGGTGGGTACTTGGAAAGATGAGGGTGGCGCGGCCATCACGTTCAGTGCGTCAGGTGGTTTCACTGCCGAAAGGATCTGTGGCGATTCGGCAGTAAGGGAAGGGGAGTGGTGGATATTCACTCCGTCGGCGAATGTTGAACCCCATGCTGCTTCGCAGGTGAAACTGGACTTCCGGGGTGGGTCGGGCAGGGTTGACCAGTATGAAGCCGGGGAGACGGGCGACGATGTTGTCCTCTGGGCCGCCCTGGGAGATCTGGACGATTCAAACTATTGCCTCCTTGTCAAAGAATGATGCCTTTGGTGTGAGGTATTCTGAAGATTCCGGACGTAGACGGGGTCTTCCGTTCTGGCCATTAGTAAACTGGAGGCTCTGTGGTTATCGAAGCCGTGCCTGAAGAGGTATCCGCCGCCCCGTCATGAGTCGTCCATCAGCGCTGACTTGGGGTATCGGACCCATGCCGGCGAGTTCGGGCTGACCGCGAGAACGTCGGAGTCCTGGTGTTGGGTGGTTCGGGAGACTGGCGGCGTGGGACCGATCCGCGTGCTGGATCGACGCTGGATCATGCCTTGGATTGGGCGATCATCGTGGGTGCCAGCTGAGCCGTCGATGTTCCGTTTCAACGTTCAGCGAGCGCCTTAGCATCGACGTGGCCGATGTAGCAAATGCGCAGGCCAGACGGGGTCGGCTCCATCTGGGGTCGCCCCTGTCGCTGTATCCGCTCCTGGATCCGTGCTGGATATCCTGACGTCTCGTCACCTGTCGTCATCCCTGATTGTCCGTACCGCTGCTGGATCGGACGGTCCAGCAGCCGTGTAAGTGCGGCGGTGGCGGAACGAATGACATTGGGCGCAGTTCCTTTGAAGGGAAGGGTTGGGGCGGGCCAGGGTCACCAGCCCTTGATCATCGAGTTGCCCTCTCGCGTTGCTCAAGCCACTCGAGGTACCAGCTGCGGAAGGTGTGACGGTTTCCGTTTGCATCGACGTACGGCTCGAAGGGCGGGTTGACCGCGCAGTCCCGGTCGCGGAGTTCCCCGCGGTGCGGGCCGACGACGATGAGCCAGCCGGTCATCCTGCATCCGTTGTCGCTGATATGGATCGCACCCCGCCCGCGTTCCAGGTGCCAGACCCCGTCGCCGGCATCGCCGAAGACCTTGCGGTAGTCATCCAGATAGTCGTCGTCTTCGTCACGGGTGGTTGGTTCGTACCCGGCGGCGCGAAGGGTCGCTATCTGCTGGTCGGCCCAGTCTTCCGTCTCGACGAACGGCCCACTGGGGTCCAGCAGCCAGGGATAGTCCTCGTCGTCCTCCCAGACCCATCCCCACTTGCCGTCGATTCGGCGCAACGACGTGAGCTCGAGTGCCGGTCCGGGGCCGCCGGCTCCGACCTCCGCCAGGAATGTGCGGTACTCGTCGGGGAGCGCGACACCGAACTGTGCTTCGACCTCGGCGATCTCGGCGGGAGTCAGGACGGGTTCGAACGTCGGGTATCGAGACGGCCCACGGCCACGGGCTCGATGCTCGGCCTCCTTCACTGCGATGACGCGTTCCCGAACTCCCGACCACTGCACGTGCGTGTTCACGGCTCTCCTGTCGACGGCGAGCACGGACATTAGTCCCTGCCGCCGACATCCGACCTCCGTCTGGGCTGTGTTCGTGGCCGCTCGTCTCTACCGTGGTGGTGGAGGAGGGGTGGCAGATGGGCTCGCTGTGTGAGGAGTTGGAAGCCCGCGAGGCAGCGGCTCGGGCTCGGGTGGAAGAGCTGGAAGCCGAGCTTGCTGAGCTGTCCGGGAAGCTGGAGCTGGCCCGTGAGAGCCTGAAGCGCCTGCGGATCACACGCGAAACGGTCACCGAGGTTCTCGAGGAGATGGAGCCTGAGATGCCCGTGGTGGCAGACGCCGGACCCTCGCGGTCGGGTGAGCGGGTGGTGTCGGCGTATGCGGGGGCCGAGCGGCAGGTCATCGGGGTGCTGACCGTGCCGAACTGGCAACCCGGCATGATGCCGGACGTGCTGCCGTCGGTATACCGCGACATCGTGGAGGTGGTGGCCGATGCACCGGGGCCGATCCGCGCCAAGCAGATCGTGCCGAGGATCGGGCTGCCGGCCGAGACCGGGAAGATTGAGGGCACCCGGTCGAAGCTCAAGCGGCTGGTGCAGCGAGGCTGGCTCGACGAAGAGGCCCCCGGGTTGTTCACCCCGGCCCGCCGCCGGACGGCTGCCCCACCCAACTCCCGCTGACAGCAGGGCTCTTCCGCCTACATTCGAAGGTGCGACCCATATCGGATGCAGGATCAGGAAGAGCCCAGGAGATGACACCGTACGACACTCATGCCACCACTGACCCCTTTGCCCGCTCCATAAGCGCCTTCGAATCGCTGATGCATACCCTGTCGGGCGGCGATGCGAGCGAGTGGACCCACGCCGAGTTGGAAGAACACCTCGACGCGGGCGGGCGGGAACTGTTACGGCAGCTGTTGCAGGACCACCTTGACCTACGCGCGCGGCGGGAAGAGCAACAGATCCGTGCCAGTGGCAGACCTGTGGTGATGGGGCCGGAAGGACAGCTGCGGCCCTGGCGGGAGACGGAGCACTCGCGCTGGCTGGCCAGTGTGTTCGGGCTGGTCCGCGTCACCCGGGTCGCCCACCGAGGCCCCGGCGTCTGCAACGTCCACCCCACCGACGCGGTGCTGTCGCTGCCGGCGGGCCGGCACTCGATGGGCCTGCGCCGACTCGCGGTCACCGAATCCGTGCGCGGGTCGTTCGACCAAGCCCAGCAGGCGGTCGAGCGCCGCTGCGGGAAGGTGCTGGGCAAACGCCGACTCGAAGAACTGGTGGTCGCAGCCGCGGTCGACACTGACGACTTCTACCGCGCCAGGATCCCAGTCCCCTGCAGCAGACAGATGCCGCTGGTGGTCCAGGTCGACGGCAAGGGCGTGGTCATGCGGCCCGAGGCCCTGCGCGAGGCCACCCGCCGGGCCGCCGCGAAAGCCGCAGGCGGCCATCGCGCGCGGCTCGCGCCGGGCGAGAAGCCGAACCGGAAGCGGATGGCCACCGTGGCCTGCATCTTCGATATCCGGCCCGCGCCGAGGCGCCCTCACGACGTGATCCACCCGCCCGGCGGTCGAAGCGGCGAGCGCCGGGCCCGCCCCGGGCCGAAGGCCGAGAGCAAGTGGTGCACCGCCTCCCTGATCCGCCCGCCCGAACAGGTCATCGCCGACGCGTTCGACCAGGCCCAGGCCCGCGACCCGAAGCACCTGCGGCCCTGGATCGTCCTGGTCGACGGAGCCCGCCACCAGCTCGACCTGATCAGCGCCGAGACCAGCCGACGCAACGTCACGGTCCACGTGCTGCTGGACTTCGTCCACGTTGCCGAGTATGTCTGGGCGGCCGCCCACGCTTTCCACAAACCCGGCACCCCCGAGGCAGAAACCTGGGCCGCCGACCACCTGACCGCGATCCTCGCAGGTCAGGCCGCCCGCACAGCCCAAGAGATGACCGCTCAAGCCCACCAGGAAGGACTGTCAGCCCCCCGCCGAGAGGCCGTCGACGTCTGCCACCGCTACCTGGTCGGCCACCTCGACCAACTTCGCTACGACACCGCCCTCGACAACGGGTGGCCAATCGCCACCGGCGCGGTCGAGGGCGCCTGCCGTCACCTGATCGGCGACCGCCTCGACATCACCGGAGCCCGCTGGGGCCTGCTCGGAGCCGAAGCCATCCTGCGACTCCGCACTCTCGTCTCCAACGGCGACTTCGACGCCTACTGGCGGTTCCATCTCGCCCGCGAGCACGAGCGCCTCTATCCCGCCCCCAAGCAGGGGACTTACACCCTCACCGCTTGACCGCGACCTTCACTCGAAACGAACCACACCCAATGACATTTACCACGGCCATGTCCGCACATGGGGTGATCTTCACTGATCATCTGGGGGCGCGAGCCCGGTGAGCGGGCCGAGGGCGGCTGGGAGAACTACCGTAACGGGCACCGGTCCAAGACGGTGATCACCGAGTCGGGTCCGGTCGAGATCGCGGTGCCGCGGGATAGGGCCGGGTCGTTCGAGCCGCAGCTGGTCAAGAAGCGGCAGCGGCGTCTGGGCGGGGTGGACGAGACATCTCATGTTGCTGGCGGGTCAAGTTCGGCGGTCATGCGGCGAGGGTGAGACGTTCCGGGAAAGCCTTCTCGGCGTCGTAGAGGGTGCGGTTCCGGAGGCAGTGGTAGAGGCAGCCGAGGAGTTTGTTGAACAGATTCCGGAAGGCCGGGGTATGACGTTCGCCGCCGTCTCGCCGGCGGTCGTAGTGGGCACGTGGCTCGGAGGAACGCAGCGCTGCGAACGCCCACATGTAGCCCACGGCGGCCAAGCGTCTGTTCTTGACGGTCCGGGCCACCACGATGTGGCTGCGGCCAGAGGCGCGCGTCACCGGCGCGGCGCCGGCGTATGCCTTGACCGCTCTGGCGTCGGCGAACCTGGTCGGATCGTCGCCGATCTCTGCGAGCACGCGAGCGCCGGACATGACCGACAGGCCCGGCATACTGGTGATGATCTGTGCATCCGGGTGGGACAGGAACGCCTCCTCGGCGGCGTTGGAGAGGTCGTCGCTGCTCGTGCAGGCGGCGTCGAGCTGCCGCAGCAGGGCCGTGGTCTGGTTTCCCATCGCCTTTTCAAACAGCGGCAGTTGGCGCATCTGCTCCGAGCGGAACAGTTCCCGCAGACGCTCGACTTCCTCGTTGACTGAGCGGCGGAGCCGGCCCGCCCGGTTGAGCAGTGCGCGGAGCTGGCCGCGGGTGAGCTTGGCGGCTGCGGCCGGGGTTGGCGCGGAGGTGAGGATTGCACGTGCATACGCGGAGTCGAGGCCGAGCTTGCCGCTGCCGTGGAAGGCCAACAGGGCAGCCGGGAAGTATTCGCGCAGGTGGGAGCGGAGTCGGTTGACGAGTTGGCCCCTGTCCCAGATGGCGTCCTGGTGGGCTCGGGCGAGCACGGCCACGGCCTGGCCGAACTCGCTGTCGGCGGGCAGCGGGCGGTGGGCCTTGATGTCGGTCCGCAAGATGTTGGCCAGGATTCGGGCGTCTGCGGCGTCCGACTTCGCGCGGGAGACGCTGCCGCGGTCCCGGTAGCGTGCCGCCGCGAGAGGGTTGATCGCGTAGACCTTCCGGCCGGTCGCGCGCAGGGCGGCGACCAGCAGGCCGCGCGGCGTCTCGATGGCGACGGGGGATCGGGGCGTCAGGGCTGTCGCCGTGGCGGGCCAGCAGCTCCAGCAGGGCGCAGAGCCCCGGGTAGTCATCGCTGATCCGTAGCTTGGCGACCTGGTCACCATCGTGGTCAACGAGGGCTATGTCGTGGTGGCTCTCCGCCCAGTCGATGCCGCAGAACAAGCGGGTCACTGTGTCTCCTTGATCAGTCAGGGCTCGTATGCGCAGGTCAACTCCCTGCGGAGCACGCGGCGCTCTAATAGAAGTGCTCCAGGCACGCCATCTCATGAGCCGTTCGTGTCTCCAGCGACCGGCAGGGACCTCGGTCTGCTGGAGAGCTCATGGCTCGCGATCTTCTGAGAGGTCGGCCCCTGTCGGCGGGCTGAGGACATGAAAGCTGTGGTGGCCGGCGGCGCCGGGCGGGGCCTGTCTCGTCTCGGGGATCTCGTCCCGAATGGTCCTTAGGCCTCCGCCAGGCGACGCCACCGTGGACGCGGCCGGTCTGACCATGAGGGATCTCATCCCGGAACGGCGGCAGGCCTGCATCACGCGGGGGTGGTGGGCCCCTTGCCGCCTCTGGCTCAGGTCCACCGGTGAGCTATTAGATGGTTCTGTCACTGTCGGCGAAGGGGCTGACGCACGGGGAGATCTCCGCGCATCTCGCCGAGGTGTACGGCGCGGAGATCTCCAAGTCCACGATCTCCACGATCACCGACAGCGTGGTGGCCGGCATGGCGGAATGGCAGAACCGCCCGCTGGACAGCGTTTATCCGGTCGTCTTCATCGACTGCGTGAACGTGAAGGTCAGGGACGGGCAGGTCGCCAACCGGCCTGTCTACTGCTCTGACCGGGAAGGTTCACCGGGTTGGGGCGTATCGATGGCTCCCAGCAGCAGTACAGTCGGCGCACTGAAGGAGCAGAGGAGCCCCGGTGCGCAAAAGAGACAGCAACGCTGATGGCCACGGCCCGCGGGCCGTGGCCATCAGATGGATACAGGTCCTGCTGTTCGGAGTCGTTGTCCTGCTGGTCGGATTCCGTATCTGGGAGCGGCACCACGGCGGCGCTTCGAGCTCGATCGTGTTCGGGCTGATGACCGCATCGGCACTGTCCATCGGCGCGCTGGAACGCTATCGGGCAAACGCTGCCAAACGATCTCGGTGACTCACCTCCCAGCTGGCTCAGGCCGCCGCTGACAGGGGTCGGCCACCCCAGCGGATGCCCTTCTCGCTGCGGATGCGGGCGCGTTCACGTCGTTCGGCGGCCAGGACGTCACGGTGGCGGGCATTGGCGTTGCGCCAGCGCAAATAGGCATGCAGCGCCCGGGTCTGCACGGTGTGGTTGGGGTGGTTGGAGTTGGCGATGGTGAATTGCCGCAGCGGTCCGAAGTGGGCCTCGATCGGGTTGGCCCACGACGCGTAGGTCGGGGTGAAGCACAGCTCGACCTTGTTCTTCTTCGCCCAGCGGCGGATGTCGGTGCCCTTGTGGGCGGACAGGTTGTCCAGGATCACGTAGATCGGGGCGCCGTCCGGGCGGGCGGCGCGGATCGACTTCAGCGCGGCGAGCGTGTTGGCGGCGCCCTTGCGGCGCCGGTTGACGCCCCACAAGGTGTCGTCGCCGACCGAGTAGCAGCCGTGGAAGTACCGCACGCCGTGGGTGCGGTGATATGTGGCGGGCAGCCGGTCGGGACGCCCCTGTTCGGCCCAGCCCGAGCCCGCGGTGGGACGGATGCCGAGCGGGCCGAACTCGTCGAAGGTGAAGACCCGGTCCGGGAAGCAGTCCAGGACCTCCTCGATCCGGTCCAGTTTGGCGTCACGCTCGGGGTCCGGGGATTCCTTCCACGTCTTGGTGCGCTGGAAAGTGATGCCGCGGCGGGCGAGCAGGCAGCGTAATGCCTCGCGGCCGATCCGGATGACCCGGCCGTGGACTTTCCGCAGGTAGGCGACCAGCTTGCGCAGTGACCAGCGGGTGAAGGGCTGGCCCAGCTTGGCCGGTCGGGTGATAGCCGTCGCCACGACGAACTCCTCGTCGTCAGGCTTGAGCAGGCGGGGACGGCCTCCCGCCCACTGAGGGTCCAGACAGTCCAGGCCGATCTCGTTGAACTGGTGGATGACGTCCCGGACAGTGTCCTCGTCGGCCTGCACCAGCTGGGCGATCACCGGCACCCGGTTCCCGCCAGCCGAGGCCAGCAGCATCATCGCCCGCCGGTAGCGCACCGAACTCGTGCTGCCACGGCGCACGATCTGCTGCAGCTTCTGCCCCTCCTGGTCGGTCAGTCTGCGCACACGGACAGGCTCGGCCACCGCGCCTCCAGCGGTCGGATCGGACGTCACCGCACATCCAACCGCCACGACCGCCAACCCGGCGAACCTATGCGGTCAGAGCACTACATGGCGGTGGCGGTCACCGCCGAGGGACACCGGGACATCCTGGGCCTGTGGATCGGCGACGGCGGGGAGGGCGCGAAGTACTCATAGTAGGCCCTGGGTTGGGACGACACTCCCCGTGAGGGGTGACGGACGTCGTCCCCCGAAGAGCCGGGGAGGCATGTGATGACGGAGTTTGTCGGTGGTCTGTCGCAGGCCGAGTACATGGCGCGAGTGCGGGACCTTCCGCAGGGGCGGTGTCTGGTCGTTGCGGTGGACGTCGGTAAGCGCAGTGCGATGGGCCTGATCGCCGATCACTGTGAACGGATCTCCGGTGAGCCGGTCGACTTCGCGTTGACCCGGCCGGGGGCCGAGGCCCTGGAGCTGGCCATCCGGTCGGCAGTCCGGCTCAATGACGCAGCCAGCGTCCGGGTCGGGATCGAAGCCGCGGGCCACTACCACCGAGCCCTCGCCGCCCGGCTGTGGGAAGGGGGATTCGACGTCGTCGAGCTAATCCGTACCAGGTCAAGCTGGCTCGCGGGCAGAACGTGGCCGGACACCGGGAGGGCGACCTGATCATAGGAAGGGGTAACGCCTCTCCCATGCATTTTCTTCGTAGGTCGGCGTTTGGCGGATCTGGGCCTGCTTCGGGCGCTGTGGTGCGGCGTATCCCGGCGTGTGAGTGGCCCGGATCCGCCGATTCCCGTGATGGCTGCCCCCGCACGCAAAGGACCCCGCGGCCGGGGGAGGTGCCGCGGGGCCCTTCTTGCGTCAGCACCGGCGTCAGGGCGGCGCCGGTGCCTCGGAGCGGCGCCGGGGGGAGTGCGCCGCTGGCTCATGGGACCGCCGGTGGTGTGCCCGGCGCCCTCGGAGAGCGCGCCCGGTGTGGACCACTGGCGGTCGCTGGGCGGACAGCGGGGATACGTCTGTCTGTGGAGTCGGCCGTTCTTCGCCTCGTGCTGGACGGCCCCGGCCCCCGCAACCGCTTCGACCGCACCCGGACGGAT
>NZ_JBHUDX010000080.1:21002-32964 GCF_042678285.1 Streptomyces caeni | reverse complement strand
CCGGAGCCGGCCGTTTACTGGTGACCGGGCTGCTGTCCCCTGCCGTCCGGTCACATCCCTGGAGCGAGGTCCCACGACGTACAGCACGATCCGTACGCCTCATCGCTCCAGCGGAGCCACGCGTGGTTCTCTCGGGCCCGCCCCTGGCTGGCACGGACACCGGGACCAACGACCCCCGCGCACCGCCGGTCACGTGCCGTACGGGTGAGAGGGCATGGGAACGTGGGTGCGCCGGACGTCCGTCGCAAGGAGGATCCGCGGCGGTGGCCGTCAGACGCGGCCCCGGCACAGCTCCAGCAGGGTCATCGCGAGGGTGGTGCCGGGCTTGCCGAGCGCCTCCCGGTAGCGGCCGAGGATCTCCAGCTCGCGGGAGAGGTTCACCCGGCGGCCGCCGGAGGCGATACGGGCGTCCTGGATGACGGCGGAGACCGCCATGCGCTCCTGGATGAGGCCGATGAGGCGGTCGTCGAGCGCGTCGATGCGTTCACGGGCGCCGCTGATCACGTCGGCGGCCTCGGCGGTACGGGCGCCGGTCTTCTCGGCGGCCGTCTTCTCGGGGGCCGTCTGCTCGGTGGTGGGGGCGGTCATGTCCGGGGCTCCTCTGGAGTCGGTGTCGCGGTGAGGTGCCCGGGACCGGCGCGGTCCGCAAACGCCAGGCGCCCCGGACCGTGTCGGCCCGGGGCGCCTGGGGTGCTTGTCAGTGGCTCAAGCAGCACGACCATGGCAGCCGGCGGGCCGGTTGCCATAGGTAAAGACGAAGGTCGCGTGCGTCAGCATGACTCCAGTATGCCGAGGGTCCGGGATGCGTACCAAGCGGGTTCGGATGGTGAGACGGGGGCCGGGGCCGACGGACCTCCGGGCCGGGACCGGTGTGCCTCCGGGCTGGAGCCGGTGTGCCTCCGGGCCGGGAACCGGCAGGCCCGTCCCTCGTGAGGCGGGAGGCCCCACCGCCCGCCCCGTTAGAATCGGGTACCACAGCCCCCTGTCAAGCCGCCGGAAGGCAACCCGTGTCATCAGCGACCCCCGCTGCCGCCGCCCCCGACACCGTCCTGGTCGTCGACTTCGGCGCGCAGTACGCCCAGCTCATCGCCCGTCGCGTCCGCGAGGCCCGGGTCTACAGCGAGATCGTGCCGAGCACCATGCCGGTCGCGGAGATGCTCGCCAGGAACCCGGCGGCGATCATCCTCTCCGGCGGCCCCTCGTCCGTCTACGAGGAGGGCGCCCCGACCGTCGACCGCGCCCTCTTCGAGGCCGGCGTCCCCGTCTTCGGCATGTGCTACGGATTCCAGCTGATGGCCCAGGCCCTCGGCGGCACCGTGGACAACACCGGGGCGCGCGAGTACGGCCGTACGGAGCTGAGTGTCTGCCGGCCGTCCTCCACCCTCTTCGAGGGGACCCCCGCCGAGCAGTCCGTGTGGATGTCGCACGGCGACGCCTGCTCCGCCGCCCCCGAGGGCTTCACCGTCACGGCGTCCACGGACGTCGTCCCGGTCGCCGCCTTCGAGGACGACGAGAAGAAGCTGTACGGGGTCCAGTACCACCCCGAGGTCATGCACTCCACGCACGGCCAGCAGGTGCTGGAGCACTTCCTGTACCGAGGCGCGGGGCTGAGCCCGACCTGGACCACCGGCAGCGTCATCGAGGAGCAGGTCGAGGCGATCCGACGCCAGGTCGGCACCAAGCGCGCCATCTGCGGGCTGTCGGGCGGCGTGGACTCCGCGGTCGCCGCGGCCCTCGTCCAGAAGGCCATCGGCTCCCAGCTGACCTGCGTCTACGTCGACCACGGCCTGATGCGCAAGGGCGAGACCGAGCAGGTCGAGAAGGACTTCGTGGCGGCCACCGGCGTCCAGCTGAAGGTCGTCGACGCCCAGGAACGGTTCCTCACCGCACTCAAGGGGGTTTCCGACCCCGAGCAGAAGCGGAAGATCATCGGCCGCGAGTTCATCCGCGTTTTCGAGCAGGCCCAGGCGGAGATCGTCGCCGAGGCCGGCGAGAGCGGCGAGCCGGTGGAGTTCCTCGTGCAGGGCACCCTCTACCCGGACGTGGTCGAGTCCGGCGGCGGCACCGGCACGGCCAACATCAAGTCCCACCACAACGTGGGCGGCCTGCCCGAGGACCTCGAGTTCCAGCTCGTCGAGCCGCTGCGCAAGCTCTTCAAGGACGAGGTCCGCATGGTCGGCCACGAGCTGGGCCTGCCGGAGGAGATCGTCCAGCGCCAGCCCTTCCCGGGCCCCGGCCTCGGCATCCGCATCGTCGGCGAGGTCACCAGGGAGCGGCTCGACCTGCTGCGCGAGGCCGACGCCATCGCCCGCGAGGAGCTGACCGCGGCCGGCCTCGACCGCGAGATCTGGCAGTGCCCCGTGGTCCTGCTCGCCGACGTGCGCAGCGTCGGCGTCCAGGGCGACGGCCGGACGTACGGCCACCCGATCGTGCTGCGTCCGGTCTCGTCCGAGGACGCCATGACCGCCGACTGGTCCCGGCTGCCGTACGACGTGCTCGCGAAGATCTCGACCCGGATCACGAACGAGGTCCGCGACGTCAACCGCGTCGTCCTCGACGTGACGTCGAAGCCGCCGGGGACCATCGAGTGGGAGTGACCCCGGGGGCCTGTCGGGGCACGTCCGCCCGGGGCGCGTCCGCCTGAGTCACGTCCGCCGGAGGGTGCGCACCGGCTCTCCCGGCTTCCAGACCCGGACGACCAGACACGCGTCGTCCTCGACGCAGGTCCGCACGACCTCCGTCAGCTCGGTGCGGAAGAGGTGGAACGGCTGCGGCGGTTTCACCTCTTCCGCGTACGCCTCCTTCCGCGTGCCGTCCTCGACCTCGACGGCCCGCCCGCTGACGCGCACATCACCGCCGCCCATCCCGGTACCGGGCCCCGGGTTCGCCTGCAGTGCGAAGCGGGGGTCGCGCCGCAGGTCCAGCGCCTTGAGCGAGTGGGGCATCATGCCGAGCCACAGCTCGCCGTCCAGGAAGCGGACCTCCAGGCCGCTGGTGCGCGGCGAGCCGTCCTTGCGGAGGGTCGCCAGGACGTGATGGGTGAAGGCGCCGAAGCGGTCCTCGACGAGGCGGGCGAGGCCGGGCTCGGCGGCGGTGAAGGCCGCCCAGTTCGACGGAGTGCGGCCCGGTGTCCTGATGAGGCTGGGTGTCATACCGCGAGTCTGACCCCGTATACCCGACATCTCCTGTCGTGATCCCTGGCGATCCGCGGCCGCTCGCGAGGGTTTCGCCGACTCCGGTTCCGGCCTCGGTTCTGGCTCCGATTCCGGCTCCGGTTCCGGCGCCGCGGTGCGGCCACCGCGCGTAACGGTTGCGCACTCTCTTCACCGTACGGCTCTGTTCTCCTGCGGAGACGGACGGTAACTTCCGCTTCGTCAAGGAACCCAGTGCTGGAGGACACATGCACGGGCCGACCCCCACCCCACCGCTGCCCCTGCCCACCGATCAGTTGCAGTTCGCCATGCCGCCGATGCACGAATCGCTGGAGGGCGAGCGTCGGCACCGCAAGGAGCGGCTGGCCGGAGCGCTGCGGATCTTCGGCCGGCTCGGCTTCGAGGACGGCGTCTCCGGTCACATCACCGCCCGCGACCCGGAGTTCACGGACTGCTTCTGGGTCAATCCGTTCGGGATGCCGTTCAAGCACGTCACCGTGAGCGACCTGGTGATGGCCAACCAGGACGGGCAGGTGATCGACGGCCGCTACCACGTGAACCAGGCGGCGTTCACCGTGCACGCCCAGGTCCACGCCGCCCGCCCGGACGTCGTTGCCGTCGCCCACTGCCACTCCGTGCACGGGCGGGCCCTCGCGGCGCTCGGCGAACTGCTGGATCCCATCACCCAGGAGTCCTGCGCGTTCTACGAGGACCACGCGGTCTACGACGCCTACACCGGCGTCGCCGTGGACGCCGAGGAGGGCCGCCGGATCGCCACCGCCCTGGGCACGCGCAAGGCACTGGTCCTGCGCAACCACGGACTGCTGACCGTCGGCGACTCGGTGGACGCGGCGGCCTGGTGGTTCCTGTCGATGGAACGCTCCTGCCAGGTGCAGCTCACGGCCAGGGCGGCCGGACGGCCGGTCCTGATCGACCACCGGCAGGCGGTGGCGACACGGGAGCAGTTGGGTGGGGACCTGGTGGCCTGGATCAACTACCAGCCGCTGTGGCAGGACATCAGCCGCAGCGAACCGGACCTGCTGAGCTGAACCGGCCGTTTCGGGACCGCGCGGCACGGCAGCCTTCGGGGCCGTCGGCGCGGCGGGACGGCGGGCGGTGGCCGAGGAGGTCAACCGGTGGTTCGCCCCTTCACCCGTCCGGGTGGACCTGGCGAACGCGGGGTGTGTTCCATACGGCACAATTCGCTGTCGTCGCAGGGCAGTTGTACGGCGTTGCCGTCCGGCGCTCGTGCGTGTCAGAGGCCCGGTCGGGTGGTGGCCGGGCGGAGGTGCCCGGTCGGGTGGTGGCCGGGCGTAGGTGCCTGGTCGGGTGGCGGCCGGGCGAGCCGTCCGGCCCGGTGGTGGCCGGGTGCGGCATGGCGATCGGTGCGGGGAAGGCGGCGGCGGGCGTGGCGGTGCAGGAGGCGGGGCAGGGCGTGGGGCGCGGGAGCGGTCCGGGCGTGCACGGGGGTGGCTGCACCTGCGGGGACTGCCCGCACGGGGCGCGCGAGGGACACCGGCGCGCGGTCGCGGAGTTCCTCGCGAAGCGGGAGGAGTTCGCGTCGGGGCGGGGGCTGCCCGCGGCGGTCGCGCACTCCGTGTCCGCGTCCCGGCAGTGGGTCTCCGACGAGCTGACCCAGTCCGCGGACCTCGTCGCCGAGCGGGGCAGGGCCGACGGCGCGGCCTGGCTCGCCCGGCTGTGGTGGCGTACGGCGGTCGCGGTGTGGGGCGCGGTGGGCGTCCTGTTGCTGGCGCAGGCGCTGACGGCGATCGGCGCGGGGTGGACCGTGACACGGACGGCCGGGCTGGTCGCGGCGGTGCTGGTGGGAGCCGCACTGACCGCCGCCGGATATCTGCACCGGGCGCGCGGCGGCGCGCTCGCGCCCGTCATCGGGGAGGACAACCGGCTGTCGACCTCGCGTGCGGTGGCGGCGGGCTGGGTGCTGTTCGCGGTGTACGCGGTGCTGGTGCTGGCCGTTGAGCTGGCCGCGGCCTCCGCGCACGGCCGGCGCGACGCGCTGATCGCCGGCCTCGACCTCGCGCGGGGGGCGGGGGTGGTGACGGTGATCGCGGTGGTGTGCGGGATCGCGGTCGTCGTGCGCAGGGTGGTCGGGCTGCGGGTCCTCGGCCAGCGCCTGCAGAAGGTGCGCGCCGACCGGCCGCGCGCCGCCGACCTGCTGACCGACGACTCCGGGCGGGGCGGCTTCGCGGACATCCAGTACGTGGTCATCAGCGCGGTCGCCCTGGCCTTCGCGCTGGTCCGGCTGGCCCGGCGACCGGACCAGCTGCCCGATCTGCCGTGGGGGCTGGCGCTGCTGGTGCTCGTGTCGGCAGCCACCTATCTCGCCGGGAAGTACGCGGAGGGCGGCCGTCCGGTGATGCTCTCCGTGGTCCGGGCGAGGGAGGCGGGCGACCTGGACGCGCCGATTCGAACGG
Organism: Streptomyces caeni; assembly: GCF_042678285.1. NCBI lineage: Bacteria > Bacillati > Actinomycetota > Actinomycetes > Kitasatosporales > Streptomycetaceae > Streptomyces > Streptomyces caeni. Next base: position 27,377 of record NZ_JBHUDX010000080.1, on the reverse strand, counting down.
GTGACGACATCGAGATCCGCGGCGCGGGCTTCGTACCGCCCGGCGCCCAGACGGCGGACAGGCTGTCCCGGATGGTGGTCCGCATCGGCGCCATCCACGTCCATGTCCCCCTGGTCCCCGTGCCCGGCGGCTTCAGCAATCCGACGGACACCCTCCTGACGGTTCCGGTGCCGGCGGACGTCGAGCCGGGGCGTGTCGAGGTGCAGGTGGTGACGGCGGCCGGAGTGGAGACGAACCGGGTGGCCATCGAGGTGACGGACTGACACATCCCTACGCCGTCCGGGAAAAGTATGAGGAAAAGTGGCCGCACAGCGGTTGAGCGGGGCCCGTCTTGTGTACGTATGGTCTGTCGAAGAGTCAACGGCATGGCGCGCGAGAGGCGGCGGACACGATGGCTCATGGCATGCGCACGGACGCCCACACCCCCTACCTCGACGAGGGTCGCGCCTGGCGGGACACCGCCGCCCGGTACGCCCTGCTGCCTTTGCGTGTGTTCCTGGGCGTCACCTTCGTCTACGCGGGCGTGGACAAACTCACCGACAGCGCCTTCATGCACGCGTCCGGCAGCGGCTCGATCGGCGACCTGATGCGTGCCGTACGCGACTCCTCGGCGATCCCGGCGATGGTCGACCTCGCGCTGAAGAACCCCGTCGGCTTCGGCTACGCCATCGCCTTGGGTGAACTCGCCGTCGGCATCGGCACGCTCGTCGGCCTGCTGAGCCGGCTCGCCGCGCTCGGCGGCGCGCTCATCTCCATGAGCCTGTGGCTGACGGTGAGCTGGGCGTCCAGCCCCTACTACTACGGCAACGACCTCGCCTACCTGATGGCCTGGCTGCCCCTGGTCCTCGCCGGCGCCCCGGTGTTCTCCCTGGACGCCGCCATTCGTTCCCGACGCGGGAACCGCTCGGGCGCGGACTGGTAGGACGTGCATGCCGGCCGGCTAAGCGGTGGCGGCCCGGTCCCCTTCGGCGTGCCCGTCGGCGCGCGTGCCCCCCATGCCCTTGCGGCCCTTGCGCAGGAAGCGGGCCAGCAGGCCCGTGACGGCCGCGAGGCACAGGCCGCCGACGACGACCGGGACGATCGCGAACCACGGCGTCTCCCAGGCCCCCCGTGCGTCACCGATGTAGGCGACGCCCCCGGCGATCAGGAACACGCCGGCCACCAGCCGGCCGGGCTGAAACTCATGACGCAGCACGGGTCACCTCCACCTGGCCCAGACCGACCTCGAGGCTGAGGTCGAACGTGGCCGCGTTCTTCGTGCCGGACGGTGGGGAGAGCGTCAACCGCTTGTGCTTGCCGGGCTCCACATCCACATCCTTCCCGGTGTCGCCGGGCAACTGGATGTCGCCGATGCCCGTGCGGATGTCGAGCTTCACCGTCGCGTTCCGCGGGACGATCACCGCGAGCCGGCCCACGCCCACCTCCGCCCGGGTCGTCACCGTCTGCTTCGCACCAGGCTTGAGACGGGTGAGGTCCAGCGTGCCGACGCCGGTGCCCAGTTCGTACGTCCGGTGCACGGCGGCCGCCGAGGCCGGTGCCCAGGTTGTGCGCGCCCAGTGGCTGCTGACGTCCTTCGGCAGGGCCGCCGACGTGGCGAGCAGACCGGCGGTGACCACGGCGAGGAACACCGAGCCCGCACCCGTACGGCCCAGCAGCGAACTGACCGCGATGCCCGCCCCGATGACGACGAGCGCGCTCGCCAGGCCGGTCTGCAGGCTCGTGCCCAGCGCGTCGGCGTCCCAGGTCAGACGGGTGCCCAGACCGCCGGCGAGCAGCGCCGCCAGGAACACCCAGCCACCGATCCAGCGCGGACCCCGCGGCCTGGGCGGCGGCTCCGCCCCCGTCCGTCTCGCGTACGAGTAGCCGCGGGCGACGGCGACCGCCGCCGCGACATCACGGCTCGGTGCGTCGCTCGGCCCCCACAGATAGCCCGTACCGCCCACATGCGTGCCGTCCTTGACGATGGGCTCGCGCCACCAGGAGGGGTGGAGGGTGGGGACCGGCGGCGCCTTCGCCTCCGGCGGCGCGTCGGCCGCGGCCTGTGCCGCGAGCGGGTCGGGGTCCGCAGCGCCGCGCTGCCGCGACCAGTAGCCCGCCCCCGCCAGGAGCAGGGACAGGACGGCGGCGAAGGTCAGCACCCCGCCGTTCCTCAGCATCGACAGAAAGACACCGCACCCCACCAGGGCGAAGAGGACCGCGGCCAGGCCCGGGCCGTCGACACGGCCCGTCAGCAGTTTGCGGATCTCGTTCTCCTCCTCGTCCTCGTACGGGACGAAGAGCCAGACGAAGCCGTAGAAGATGAGGCCGAGGCCGCCGGTCGCGGAGAGCACCGCGAGCACGATCCGGAAGATCACCGGGTCCATGTCGCACTGGCGGGCCAGGCCCGCGCAGACGCCTGCCAGCATCTTGTGCCGCCGATCGCGCCGGAAGGGGCCGGGTCCCTCGGCGCCGGCCGCCTCGTCCCGCACCGGCCCGCCCTCGCCGGACGCCGGAGCGGCATCCCGCGGGGCGGCCCCGGGCGGCGTGCCGCCCGGCGGACGGGCACCCCGGCCCGCGCCGGGGCCCGCTCCCGCCGCCGCGTGCTGCTGATCTGTCATGCGTCCATGGTCCCTGCCCCGGCCGCCCGGCGGCAGTCGGGACGACCCTGGCCGAACCCTGAAATCGGCCCCGACGGCCGCCCGGGGAAGTGTTCGATCAACGGATGTGAAGATCAGGGGAGTCTAGGGGCCCGACCCTGATGCTCCGCCGGGCCGGTCGTGTGACCATCGATGGCATGCCGGACGCCGCAGCAGTGCCCCTCGCCGATCCGCGGCCGCCGCGCAAGCTCTACCGCAGCAGCGACGGACGCTGGCTCGGGGGTGTGGCGCGGGGGCTGGCCGGGCACCTCGGCCTGCCCGTGATCTGGGTGCGCCTCGTCTTCGTCGGCCTGTTCATGGCGGACGGCCTGGGCGCCCTGCTGTACGCCGCGTTCTGGTTCTTCGTGCCGCTCGGCGTCGGGGGTGTCGACGACCGGCGCCCCCCGTCCCTGGTCACCACCGAGACCTCGTCCGACGGCCGGCGCAGACTGGTCGCCCGCAAACCCGACCGGGGCCAGATCGTGGCCCTGCTCCTCATGGTGGTCGTGGCGCTGACCTTCGTGGGAAGCGTGAACCTCGGCAGCGGGGCCAAGGCGTATCTGATACCGGCCGTCCTCGTCGCCGCGGGCGTGGCCCTGGTGTGGCGTCAGGCGGACAACGCGCGGCGGGCCCGCTGGATGGAGGTCGGCAGCCGCCGGCGGACCCTCACCCTGCTGCGCGCCGCCGCCGGTGTCCTGCTGGTCACCGCGGGGGTCTCCGGCATGTTCGTGCTGCAGGGCTCCGCGGCCCACCTCGGCTCCGTCCTGCAGGCCGCGCTCGCCGTCCTCGTCGGCGTCGCACTGCTCGCCGGGCCGTACCTGGTCCGGATCACCCAGGACCTGTCCGAGGAGCGCCTGATGCGCATCCGCGCCCAGGAGCGCGCGGAGGTCGCGGCCCATGTCCACGACTCGGTGCTGCACACCCTCACCCTGATCCAGCGCAACGCGGAGAACGCGGGCGAGGTACGCCGTCTCGCCCGCGCCCAGGAGCGCGACCTGCGCGCCTGGCTCTACAAGCCGGAGGGCACCGGCAAGGAGGAGGACGAGGAGCCCGGCACCCTCGCCGAGGCGGTCCGGCGCAACGCGGCGGAGGTGGAGGACAAGCACGGCGTTCCCATCGAGGTGGTCGTCGTCGGCGACTGCCCGCTCGACGAGCGGCTGGGCGCACAGATGCAGGCCGCGCGCGAAGCAATGGTGAACGCCGCCAAGTACGGTGGCGAGGGCGGTGCCGTCCAGGTCTACGCCGAGGTCGAGGGCGGGAAGGTCTTCGTCTCCGTCCGTGACCGCGGCCCCGGCTTCGACCTCGATGCGATACCCGCCGACCGGATGGGTGTCAGAGAATCGATCATCGGCCGCATGGAGCGCAACGGCGGCACGGCACGGCTGCGCGCGGTTCCCGGCGGCGGCACGGAGGTCGAGCTGGAGATGGAGAGGGCGGAGAACACGTCATGAGCGACGCGAACGGGGCGACCGGGCAGACCGGCGCCGACGAGTCCGTGGTGTCCGGTGCCGGTGCCGGTGCCGGTGCCGGCGCTGACACCGGCGGCCGGCGTGTGCGGGTCGTGCTCGTCGACGACCACCGCATGTTCCGAACGGGCGTCCAGGCGGAGATCGGGCAGACCGAGCGGACCGGGGTCGAGGTGGTCGGGGAGGCCGCGGACGTCGACCAGGCGGTATCGGTGATCACGACGACCCGGCCCGAGGTGGTCCTCCTCGACGTCCATCTGCCGGGCGGCGGCGGGGTGGAGGTGCTGCGCCGCTGCGCCGCGCTGACAGCCGACACCGAACGGCCGGTCCGGTTCCTGGCGCTGTCGGTGTCGGACGCCGCCGAGGACGTGATCGGAGTGATCCGCGGCGGCGCCCGCGGGTACGTGACGAAGACGATCACGGGCTCGGACCTGGTCGACTCGATCTTCCGGGTCCAGGAGGGCGACGCCGTCTTCTCCCCCCGCCTGGCCGGCTTCGTCCTCGACGCCTTCGCCTCGACCGACGCCCCGCCGGTCGACGAGGACCTCGACCGTCTCACCCAGCGCGAGCGCGAGGTGCTGCGCCTCATCGCCCGCGGCTACGCGTACAAAGAGATCGCCAAGCAGTTGTTCATCTCGGTGAAGACGGTCGAGTCCCATGTCTCGGCGGTGCTGCGCAAGCTCCAGCTGTCGAACCGCCACGAACTGACGCGCTGGGCGACGGCCCGGCGGCTGGTGTGACGGACTTTCGTCCGCCGCGCCGCCGGACGCGGCATCCACGGGGCACCCGGTTCACCGCCTCGCCCTTGAAGAACGTGGCGTGGAACTGAAGAACGTGTAGTGGGACATGCCGTCCCCGGCCGTGTCCGGGAGTCGGCTCCCCACCGGAAGCCGCCGGTCCACGGCTAATCCGCCGACGAGGCCCGCCGCCTCTCAGGCGCCCGCCGGCGGGCGCACCGACTGGCTGGCCCGGGAGCTGCGGCGCGGGCGGCACGGACCGCAGCGCGGGCACGGGCGGCCGGTCGTACCCGGTGCTCCGCGTCGTAGTCGTCCTCGACGGTCTGCTACGCCGCCACCGTCTCCAAGCTGCAGGCCCCGCCCTGCGCACCGGGTGGCTGCTCGCACCTGCGAGGGAGTGGCGGGGATCGCGGGGGCGTCGGCGGACACGGTGCCGCACGGGCGGTTCACACCACGCGGGTCGCCCCCGCGAACGGCATCTGGTCGATCGGCGCCACCCGCACCGGCGCCGACGGATTGGGTGCGTGGATCATCCGGCCCTGCCCCACGTAGATCCCCACATGGCTGATCCCGGAGTAGAAGAACACCAGGTCACCGGGGAGGAGTTCGGAGCGCGAGACGCGGCGGCCCGCTCCGATCTGGGTGTAGGTCGTCCGGGGCAGCGAGACGCCCGCCGAGCGGTACGCGGCCTGTACCAGGCCCGAGCAGTCGAAGGCGTGGGGCCCGGTGGCGCCCCACACATAGGGGCTGCCGAGCTTGCCGAACGCGTACGCCACGGCGGCCGCCGCCCGCGCGTCCGGCGCCTGCGCGGCCGCCGCCGACGCCGACACCGGCCCCAGGAGGTCCCGAGCCGCGGATCGTGCCGCCCGCCCGGTGCCGCCCGCCGCGAACCGCGCCCGCTCCTCCTGCGTGAGCCGGGACAGCAGCCGCCGTGCCTCGCGCAGCTTCCCGGTGATCGTCCGCTTCTGCCGCCGCAGCTCCGCCTGCCGTGACCTCAGGGAGGCCAGCTCCACGCGCGCCGCCCCCCGCAGCTGCTCGATCTCCCGCAACTGCCTGCGCACCCGCGTCACGGCGGCAGCCTGCCGGCCGTCGGCGCGCTCCGCCAGCGCGGCCCTGTCGAGGTACTGCCCGGGATCGGAGGAGAGCAGGAGCTGCACCGAGGGGTCGACGCCCCCGGTGCGGTACTGCGCCGCGGCGGTGGAACCCAGTGCCCGGCGCGCCTCGTCGAGCCGTTCGGTCCGGCGAGCCGCCTCGTCCTGCAGCGCGCCGAGCCGTTCGCGGGTCCGGCCGGCCTGCTCCTTCGCCCCGTTGTACTTCTCGGTCGCGGTCTCCGCGTCGTGGTACAGCCTGTCGACTCCGGCCTCGACCTGCGCCGGTGAGAGCGGTGGCTCGGCGTGGCCCGTTCCGTTGAGGCCGGTCATGGACGCCGCACCCGCCAGGGCGATCGTGGCGGCGGTACGGGCCCCGCCCCCGCCGAGCGAACGCGGTGCGGTCCTGCGGTGCGCTGCCACCTCGACGTCACGTCCTTTCGTACGGCCGCCGGGGCCGTCGGGTGCT
>NZ_JBHUDX010000080.1:0-20969 GCF_042678285.1 Streptomyces caeni | reverse complement strand
CACAGGGGAAACGGGCCGCCGCCGGATCTTCTCGGCGGGAGTGGCCGACGGCCGCCCCTGGCCCGGGCGGCGGTGGGGAGCCGGTCACCTGGGGAAGGACGGTAATCCGGTGCGTGATGCCTTGGTGACTCAATGTGCGGAACTGGCGTGACCGGACCGTCCGGTGACCGTATGTGACCGTGATCCCGCCCTGGGCTCTGCGGCTTCACGCTGTGCGATGACCGATGCCGCGGTTCCGGGCGACAGGGCGGTGACGCGCTGCTATGGGACGCATATATGCGGAGGGAATGCGATCGGGCCGCAGTGGGGAGGCGGGCGGGAGGCTGTCGGGAAACGGGCGGTGCGAGCGCCGTCGCATCCCCTGGGCCGGTGTCGGGCGCCGTAGGAGCCCTGATTAGGCTCCGGCCATGGACGTACTCACCCATTTCCTCGTCGGTCTGCACATCATCGGCATCGGCGCGCTCCTCGGCGGGTTCCTCACCCAGATGAAGGCCATGGGCCAGGGCACCGCGCGCTTCGTGCCCGCGATGCTGCACGGCGCGCTGACCATGCTCGTGACGGGCGTCGCCCTGGTCGGCGTCAACGAGGCGCAGGACCACACGCTCAACATGGTCAAGATCGGCATCAAGCTGGCCGTGCTCGTCGTGATCCTCGGGCTGGTCTACGTCAAGCGCGACGAGGAGAGGGTCCAGGCTCCCCTCTTCGGCCTCGTGGGCGCGCTGACCTGTGTGAACATCTTCATCGCGGTTCTCTGGGTCTGACGTCCTGGGCCTCGTCGGGGGAACTGAGGCTTCGCGTGACGGCGTGGGCGGCTCCCGCGAGGACCGCGCACCAGACGGCCGCCGCGATCCACAGCAGCACCCGGCCGGGGCCGCGCAGCCACGGCGTGCCCAGGGAGGACGCGACGGACAGTGTCGCCACCGCCGTCATGCCCAGCGTGAAGACGGTGGCCCAGCGCGGTGCGTCGTAGCCGAGCCGTGGCCGGAGCGCTTCTGCCACGACCAGCACGCCGTACCAGGCGAAGCTGAGGACGAGGAGGGCGCCGGTGGTGGCCCGCAGGACGCCGTCGTCGTCGTTGCTCCAGAGGTACGGTCCGTGGTGCGCCGCGGCGACGAGCTGGGACCCGGCCAGCGTGGAGATCGCGAGCCCGCCGCCGGCGATCCAGTGGTCTCCGGCACCGGTCAGCAGCTGCCGCGGGTCGAAACGCCACAGCCCCACCAGGTAGAACACCAGTCCGAGCCAGAAGAAGACCAGGGCCAGGTGTGCCGGCCACGCCATGCCCACCGCCGCGGCGATCACCGCCGCGAGCGCCGAGATCCCCTGCGTCGCCACGCACCCGAGGAACACCACCCCGGGCCGGTGCCGCTCCCCCCGCCGCAGGACCGGGTACACCAGGCCCGCCCACAGCGCGACGGCGAGCGCGAGGAGCGCCCCGGCGAGCCGCTGCGCGCCCAGGAGGGACACCCGCGCCCCCAGCACGGTGGTCGCCGCGACCGGGGTGAGCGCGGTCGGGGAGCCCGCCCGGGCCGGCTCCCACGGCCCGCGCAGCCACAGCAGGCGCACGGCGGCGTCGGCGACGAGCCCCAGCCAGGCGGAGCACGCCAGGGCCAGGACGATACGGGAGAGGACCTCGTACCCGGTCAGATGCAGCCCGACCGACAGGATGCCGGTCGCCAGCACGGCGGCACCGGTGGCGGGCGGACGCCGCACCCACCGGGTGCGGAGCGCGGAGGTGCCTGACATGCGCCCGATGCTAGGCACGTACACGGGGGTCGGGTACGGGGCACGCGCGCGGGGAGGCGGAAAACAACCCCACGCGCGCGTGCCGGACGGCATCGGCGGCCACGGCCTCAGGCCGGCCGCACCACACTGTGGATGATCGACGCGCCGTCGTAGTAGATCGACTCCTCGCGCACGTACGCACCGGGCTTGGGGGCGTGGATCATCATGCCGTTGCCGATGTAGATGCCGACGTGGCTGATGTCGTCGTAGAAGAAGATCAGATCACCGGGCCTGGCATCGGCGAGCGAGACGGTCGTACCCGCGTTGACCTGGTCGTAGGTGGTGCGCGGAAGTGTCACCCCGGCGGCCTTCCAGGCGGCCTGGGTCAGGCCCGAGCAGTCGTAGGAGTCGGGCCCGGTCGCACCCCACACATACGGCTTGCCGATCTGTGCGCGGGCGAAGTCGAGCGCCTTGGCCGCCTTCGTCGCGTAGGTGTCCGTGGACGTGGACCCGGAGTCCGTGGACGTGGAAGAGGACCCGGAGGTGCCGGTCGTGGTGCCCGAGGACGACTGCTGCCGGGCGGCCTGCTGCGCCGCCTGCTGCCGCGCCAGCTCCTCCGCCTGACGCTGGGCCTCCTCCTGCTTCTTCTTCTCGATCGCGGCGAGCCGCGCCTTCTCCTCCGCGGTCAGGTCGGACAGCAGCTGCCGCGCGGTGGCGAGCTTCTTCTGGACGTCCGCCTTGGTCGCTCTGAGCTTCTGCTGCGACTCGGTGAGCGTCTGCAGGCTCTTGGCGGCCTCCCGCCGCTTCTGCATCGTCGCGGACTGCTCGGTGACGTACTGGTCGACCGCGTCCTTCTGGCGGCTGGTCAGCCGGTCCATCAGCTGGGTCTGGTCGAAGTAGTCCTGAGGCGAGTCGGCCAGCAGGAAGGTGGCCGTGTCGGGGGCCGCGGCCCCGGTGCGGTACTGCGCCGCGGCGAACGAACCCAGTTCGTCCCGCGCCTCGTTGAGCCTCTGGGTGCGTTCGGCGACGTCGTCGAGGAGTGTGTCGACGCGCTTGCGCTGCTTGGCGGTCTTCTCCTTGGCCGCGTTGTACTCGTCGGTGGCGGACTCGGCCTGGTGGTAGAGCTCGTCGACCTTCTTCTCGACCTCCTCGAGGCTCGGTCTGCCGTCCGTGGAGGGTGCGGCGTTCGCCGTCTGGGAGAGCAGGGCCACGGAGGTGAGGGCCGCCGTCGCGAGGGCGGGAGTCCGTATGCCTGCGATGCGCGTGCCTGAGGGGCGCGCCTTGCGGTGCGGCGCCATGGGAGGCGACTCCTTCCGTACACCGCCTACCGGGTTAGCTGTCGGGTTCGGGCGGGTGGCTTTGGAAGGTGTGCCCTACGGCCGTCCCCCCGAAAGGCGGTTGGCCGATTCACCCCAAGGTCGGTTGGGTCCCCGGCTCCGGCTGCCCACGGGCACACCGGACTCGGCGGGGGCCGCGCGGCCCGGCGACCTTCGCCGGTGGGGGGCGAGCGGCCCGCCCGGAACCGTAGCCAACTGGTGCGGCCCGTGTGAAGGTTGATGTGCGATATGCCCGATACATTTTCGTGACCTTGACCATGGGTGTGGCTCACCGCGGTCAATGGGGAGGGGTCTGCGGTATGTTGGCCGCCTTTCCCCCGGAGTCGGGGCAAGTGGTGCCCCGTGCCCGGTTCCCGGGCGTCGCTCGCGGCCGGGGCGGGAGACGGACGGACTCCGGCGGGACGTCGCCTCCTGTGATGTGACGGGTTCGCAGCGTGATACCCGTCGGGGTGGGGGTCGCGGAAGATCCCCGTACCCGTACCCGTACCCGTACCCGTACCCGTACCCGGATCAGGCTCCGGCGGGACGGACTTCTCGGGGCGGCAACCGGTTGTCGGTGGGGCGGCCTAGACTCGGAGAGCGATGAGCAGCCTCTTTGACGACAGCTTCCTGGCGGACCTCAAGGGCACCCCGGCCCACGAGGAGGAGCCACCGCCGCCCGACGACGATCACGGAGCGGAGCCGGTTCCGGACGATCTGTTCGGTGGACGGTTCGACGTGCCGCCGGACCGCGACCCCTACTACCGCAACGGCGCGCACCGCCCCGCCCTCGACCCGCAGGCGCTGCTGGAGGGGCTGAACGAGAACCAGCGCGCGGCCGTCGTGCACGCCGGCTCCCCCCTGCTCATCGTGGCCGGCGCCGGCTCCGGCAAGACCCGTGTGCTCACGCACCGCATCGCGTATCTGCTGGCCCAGCGGGGCGTGCACCCCGGCCAGATCCTCGCGATCACCTTCACCAACAAGGCCGCGGGCGAGATGAAGGAGCGCGTCGAGCAACTCGTCGGCCCGCGGGCGAACGCGATGTGGGTGATGACCTTCCACAGCGCCTGCGTGCGCATCCTGCGGCGGGAGAGCAAGAAGCTCGGCTTCACGTCCTCCTTCTCGATCTACGACGCCGCGGACAGCAAGCGGCTGATGGCGCTCGTCTGCCGTGACCTGGACCTCGATCCCAAGCGCTTCCCGCCCAAGTCCTTCAGCGCCAAGATCTCCAACCTGAAGAACGAGCTGATCGACGATGAGGACTTCGCCGCCCAGGCCGCCGACGGCTTCGAGAAGACCCTTGCCCAGGCGTACGCGCTGTACCAGTCGCGACTGCGCGAAGCCAACGCGCTCGACTTCGACGACCTGATCATGACGACGGTCAACCTGCTCCGCGCGTTCCCGGACGTCGCCGAGCACTACCGCCGCCGCTTCCGCCACGTGCTCGTCGACGAGTACCAGGACACGAACCACGCCCAGTACGCCCTGGTGCGCGAGCTGGTCGGTCCCGCGGGCGGCGGCCGGCCCGAGGACGTGCCGCCGGGCGAGGACGACCTGCGCCCCGCCGAACTGTGCGTCGTCGGCGACGCCGACCAGTCGATCTACGCCTTCCGCGGCGCGACCATCCGCAACATCCTCCAGTTCGAGGAGGACTACCCGGACGCCACGACGATCCTCCTGGAGCAGAACTACCGCTCCACCCAGACGATCCTCAGCGCCGCCAACGCGGTCATCGAGCGCAACGAGTCCCGCCGCCCCAAGAACCTGTGGACCAACGCGGGCGCGGGCGCGCGGATCACCGGCTATGTGGCCGACACCGAGCACGACGAGGCGCAGTTCGTCGCCGACGAGATCGACCGCCTCACCGACCGGGGCGAGGCGAAGGCGGGCGACGTCGCCGTCTTCTACCGTACGAACGCCCAGTCCCGCGTCTTCGAAGAGGTCTTCATCCGCGTCGGACTGCCCTACAAGGTCGTCGGCGGCGTCCGCTTCTACGAGCGCAAGGAGGTCCGGGACGTCCTGGCGTACCTGCGGGTGCTGGCGAACCCGGAGGACTCCGTGCCGCTGCGGCGGATCCTGAACGTGCCGAAGCGAGGGATCGGCGAGCGCGCCGAAGCGATGATCGACGCCCTGGCCCAGCGGGAGAAGGTCAGCTTTCCGCAGGCGCTGCGCCGCGTCGACGAGGCGTACGGCATGGCCGCGCGCTCGACGAACGCGGTCAAGCGGTTCAACGCGCTGATGGAGGACCTGCGGACGATCGTGGAGTCGGGCGCGGGACCGGCCACGGTCCTGGAGGCTGTCCTCGAACGCACCGGCTACCTGGCGGAGTTGCAGGCATCGACCGATCCCCAGGACGAGACCCGCATCGAGAACCTTCAGGAACTCGCCGCCGTGGCGCTTGAGTTCGAGCAGGAGCGCGGGGAAAGCGAGTCGGGCACGCTGCCCGACTTCCTGGAGAAGGTCGCCCTGGTCGCCGACTCCGACCAGATCCCCGACGACGAGGAGGAGGGGGGCGGCGTCATCACGCTGATGACCCTCCACACCGCCAAGGGCCTCGAATTCCCGGTGGTCTTCCTGACCGGCATGGAGGACGGCGTCTTCCCGCACATGCGCGCGCTCGGCCAGACCAAGGAACTGGAGGAGGAGCGGCGCCTGGCGTACGTCGGCATCACCCGCGCGCGGGAGCGGCTGTACCTCACGAGGTCGGCCCTGCGCAGCGCCTGGGGTCAGCCCTCGTACAACCCGCCCTCGCGTTTCCTGGAGGAGATCCCGGACCAGCACGTGGAGTGGAAGCGGACGAGCGCCCCCTCCGCCCCGGTGCCGGCGGGGCCGCTCTCCGGTGTGGCGGCGTCGCTGTCGTCGACCCGGTCACGGTCCTCGGCCGTGGGCGCGGCCGGCTTCGCCACCCGACGGGGAGGCGCGACGGAGAAGCCCGTGATCTCCCTGACGGTCGGCGACCGCGTCACGCACGACCAGTTCGGCCTGGGCACGGTGGTCGGGGTGAAGGGCACGGGGTCGAACGCGGAGGCGACGATCGACTTCGGCGACACGAAGCCGAAGCGGCTTCTGCTGCGGTATGCGCCGGTGGAGAAGCTGTAGTTCGCGGTACTGCTCGGTGCCGGGCCGGGCGGGCCGTCGGTGGGGCCCGGCGGCAGGCCCGCCGATCATCCGTCAGGTCGGGTCCAGCCCGTGGCTGCGCAGCCAGGGAAGCGGGTCTATCGCGGCGCCTCCGCCCGGCCGTACCTCGAAGTGCAGGTGCGGCCCGGTCGAGTTGCCGGAGTTGCCGGAGTACGCGATGGGCTGGCCGGCCTTGACGACGGTGCCCGATGAGACCCGGTAGCTGGAGAGATGGCAGTACCACGTCTCCGTGCCGTCCTTCGCGGTCACGATCATCATGTTCCCGTAGGCGCTGTTCCACTGGGTGCGGACCGTGCCGTCGGTGGCGGCCATCACGGTGGTGCCGTACGAGACCGGGAAGTCGATGCCGGTGTGCACGGACATCCAGTTGACGCCGGCCTGGCCGAAGTAGGCGCTGAGCCCCTTCTGCAGGACCGGCAGCGCGAACTTCGGACGCAGCCGCTCCTTGCGGGCCGCCTCTTCAGCCGCCTTCTTCTTCTCGGCCGCCTGCTGGGCCTTGAGGTCGATACGCTCCTGCGTGCGACTCGCCCGGTCCGCGAAGTCGTGCGCGCCCGCGGAGAGGCCCTCGAGCTGGGAGTCCAGCTTGTTGTTGGCGGCGGACGGTTTCACCGCCGTCGTGTCGGACGCGCTCGCCGTGGTCTCCTTGCCGTCGTCCCCGCCCAAGTCGACGGTCGCGGCAGCGATTCCGGCGACCCCCATCACGCACATCGAGGGCACCGCGACCGTCAGCAGCGCGGAACGCTTCGCCGGGCTGCGGCGCCGGGAACGGTTCGCGGTCCGGGAGGCGGAGCGCGGGGCCGGGACGAAGGCGACCTCTTCCTGGTCGTCGAGCAGGAGGGGCGCCTCGGCGGGCGTCTCGTGGTCGGGCCCCGACACCTCGTCCGAAGCGGCGACGTGCTCGTACGGGCACTGCTCGAAGGAGTCGAAGGACTCGAAGGAGTCGAAGGACTCGGGGGCGTCCTGCTCGAAGGTCGCCGTCGCGGTGGCCGCGGCCTGCCGGTCCTGAGTCTCCTGCTGCTCGGCGGTGCCGGCCGAGTTCCACTGCGTGGCGTCGTAGGCGCCCGTGTCGAATGCCTGCGTGCCCCACTCCCACTGCTGGGTCTGCTCCGGCCACCGGCCGGCCTCGGTCCATGCCTGCGCGTCCCACTGGCCGGTGGCGTCGGGGGCCGCGGCCTGCGCCGGGACGCCCGCGAACTGCTGGTAGCCGGCCGCCCAGGCGGTCGTGTCATGGGATCCGGTGTCGTACGGGGCGTGGTGCTGGGCGGTGTACGGGTCGCAGGTCACCGTCTGGTGGCTGCCCGTGCCGAGGGTGGCGTGACCGCCGGTGGACCACTGGGTGGCGTCGTACGCGCCGGTCGAGCCGCCGCCCGGGAGATCGCCGAAGAGGGGGTCGGTCACGAAAGCAGCCGTCGGGGCAGCGGTGCCGAACGCGCTCGCAGAGGGGTCGGCGTAGGTCGTGAACTCACCGTAGTGGCCGTCCTGGAGACCGTGCGACGCGTAGTGTGTCGAGGCGGCATCGGAGGCCGGAGCCGGGGGGCTTGCGGTCCCCGACGGGTGACGGTCGTTCACCAACTTCTCTTTCGCCTCGACAACAGGGGCTGGCAGAGCAGTGCGGCGACTGTACCCGGCGGTACGCGGGCGCGACAATCTTCGGCAGGTTTCCCGTCGGCAGGAAACGGGCATTCGGCCGTGTTTCGGCGGCCCCCGGCGCGACCTTGGCTCTTTGTTCGATGAATGTTCGAGGGCGTGCGGACGTCCGGGAGATGCCGGGAGGCGTCGGGTGGGGTTGGCGGCGGCCATTCGGCGGGCGCTCTCGGTGGATCCCCTTGAGGGAGCCCTTCTACGGAGCCCTTCCGCTGACCCCTTCGGCTGCCTTTCCGGTTGCGTCGCGCCGCCTGCCCGGTGGGCGGCGCGACGCAACCGCGGACGTCAAGCCACGGTCAGGGCCTCGGCGGTGGCTCCCGGCTGTTCGAGGTCGAGCGCCTGCCGTATCCCGGCGGCGACCGCCGGGTGCACCAGCAGGGCGAGGTGGCCGATGCCGCTCACCCGCACGTTCTGTGTCAGGAGGTCCGGGTGCTCGACGCAGGCCGACTCCAGCGGGTCCATCAGGGGATCCAGGTCGCTCCAGAAGCTCACGATGTGGGTGCGGCAGCCGGGGGCCGGGCGGCGCAGCTCCTCGATCACGGGGGAACCCGGGCGCATCTGGCGGACGATCGGATGAGCGTTCGCGAGCGGCGCGACACGGGTGCCGGAGTGGGGCGTGCCCAGCGTGACCAGCTTGCGGACGCGGAGGTCCCCGCCGAGGCCCTGCACGTAGTAGCGCGCGATCAGCCCGCCCAGGCTGTGCGCGACGATGTCCACCTGTGACTGCCCGGTGCGTTCGCACAACTCTTCGATATGCCGCCCCAGCAGTCGGGCCGCGGTCCGAATGTCACAGGTGAGCGGAGAGTAGTTGAGCGACTCGATGTGCTGGCGGCCGTGCTGGGCGAGGTTGCGGCGCAGCAGGACGAAGACGGAGCGGTTGTCGATGAACCCGTGGAGCAGGACGACCGGCGGCTTGGCTCCGCCGGGGAGCGGGGCGGCTGTGCCCTGCGGGGGGAGGGCCGGGGCGGAGGGACGCTCCTGGACGATTCCCGACGGGTAGAGGAGCAGATGTCCGGCCAGGATCGCCAGCTCCAGGGCGGTCGCCTTCAGCAGATCCATGGAGAGTCCGGCCAGCCTGCTGGGGAACAGGCGCTGGCAGAGCGGAAGAATGGGCGGTACCGCCCCAGTGACCTTCATGGCCGACCTCCCGTCGGCGCACCGAGGACGCCTCTGTCCCCCGTGAGCCCTTGCGGAAAGCCGCGATGGCTGTGGCCTGCGGGGCTGGTGCCGCGGGTCGGCGCTCACCGCGGATGCGGCGTATGGGCGCCGGTGACGCGACGGGAGCCTTGTCGTCGTGATGACGTTATCCCTGGCGTCCTTGTGGCTCGATTCCCGTCCTCCTCGTACGGGTCCTGATCCCCGCTGTCGTGCCCTTGCAGTGCCTTTCGCCGGCGAACCCCGCCACCGGGGCGCCGACGGGCGCTGCGATGGTGCGGCCGACTGATGGCGGCTCTCCTTGCGTACGGTCCGCTCCGCCCGTGGCGCCCGAGCCGCTGGTGACTGCGGCCCGCGTGCCGCGAGAAGGGGGGACCCTGCGCGGCGAATGTGTCCCACTGTGTGATTTCCCCCTCGGTCTCCACCGTGAAACTGCCGGGTGCGAGATGCTGGCGATAACGTTCGTTCACTTCCCGGGTCGATGCGGCACGGGGCGCCTGTGCCGCAAGCCCCGCGGCGCGCGTGGTCCGTGCGGGCCGAACCGTCCGTGCGGTCCTGCCTGCGGGTGCGGTCGTGTGGCGGCAGGGCGGTACGTCGGTACAGGGTGGAGTAGTCGCTTCATGGAGGCAGTGATGGGTGTGGCAGCCGGTCCGATCCGCGTGGTGGTCGCCAAGCCGGGGCTCGACGGCCACGATCGCGGGGCCAAGGTGATCGCGCGGGCGCTGCGCGACGCGGGGATGGAGGTCATCTACACCGGCCTCCACCAGACGCCGGAGCAGATCGTCGACACGGCGATCCAGGAGGACGCCGACGCGATCGGGCTGTCGATCCTCTCCGGTGCGCACAACACGCTGTTCGCCGCGGTGATCGACCTGCTCAAGGAGCGCGACGCGGAGGACATCCTGGTCTTCGGCGGCGGCATCATCCCCGAGGCGGACATTCCGCCGCTGAAGGAGAAGGGCGTCGCGGAGATCTTCACCCCCGGGGCGACCACCGCGTCGATCGTGGACTGGGTACGGGCGAACGTACGCCAGCCGGCACAGGCGTAGCGCGGGACTAGGGCGGGGCGGGCCGCCTCGCCCGGCCGCGGCGGCCTCCGCCGCCTCGCTGAGAGGCGGGCCGAAGCTCCCCGGCCGGGCGGGCAGGTCCACAGGGCCGGACCGTGCACCGCGTCACCGCTCCCTCAGTTCCTCCTGCATCGTCGCGCGCAGCCGCAGCGTCGTGGTCAGACGCTGGAACGCCTCCGCCCAGTAGCCGCCCGCACCCGGCGATGTGTCCTCCGTCTCGTCGGGTATCGCCGTCAGCGCCTCCAGGCGGCTCGCCTCGGCGGGGTCGAGGCAGCGCTCCGCGAGACCCATCACCCCGCTGAAGCTCCACGGATAACTTCCGGCGTCCCGCGCGATGTCGAGCGCGTCCACGACCGACCGCCCCAGCGCGGCCGACCATGGCACCGCGCACACCCCGAGGAGCTGGAACGCCTCCGACAGACCGTGCGTGGCGATGAACCCCGCCACCCACTCGGCCCGTTCCTCCGGGCCCAGCGTCGACAGCAGCTTCGCCCGCTCGGCCAGCGACACCGCCCCCGGGCCGCCGGCCTCCGGTGCCGACGGCGGTCCGAGCAGGGCCCGTGCCCAGCGGGGGTCCCCCTGCCGTACCGCCGCTCGGCACCACGCCGCGTGCAGTTCGCCCTGCCAGTCGTCCGCCACCGGCAGCGCGACGATCTCCTCCGGCGTGCGTCCACCGAGCCGGGCCGTCCACGAGCCCAGCGGTGCCGCCTCCACCAACTGGCCCAGCCACCAGGAGCGTTCGCCGCGTCCGGCGGGAGGCTTCGGCACCACCCCGTCGCGCTCCATGTCCGGGTCGCACTCGTGCGGCGCCTCCACCACGATCGTCGGCTCGCCCTGCGTACGGTCGACCGCCACGCAGGCCGCCGCCCGTGTGGCCATCCGCCCGGCCAGGGCGGAGTCCGGCAGCGCCGACAGCAGCTCCGCCGCCGTCGCCCGCACATTGCGGCTGCGGTCGGAGAGCGCCTCTTCCAGGAAGGACTCGTCCGCGGCCTCCAGCCCCGTGCGGAGCGAGTCGAGGAACATCAGGCGGTCCTCGGCCCGCTCCGTCGTCCAGGTGGTGGCCAGCAGCGCACGGGCGAGGGCGGGCTGTCGCGAGCGGAGCGCGGCGAGCAGGGCCACCCGTTCCGCGAACAGGCCCTCCTGCCACAGGCGTTGGACGCGGTCCGTCTCTTCCGGGAACGGCAGTTCGGATCCGCCGCCGGGCACCGACCGCAGGGCGAAACGCCAGTCCGGGTTCAGACGGGCCAGCCACAGGGCACGCGGGCCGGCGAAGGCCAGTGCCGCCGGCCGCAGGTCCGTGCGTCCGCGGGCCGCGTCCAGCAGCGCCGGCAGCATGTGCGGGGGTGCCGCGAAACCGAGCTCGTTGGCCAGGGACAGCCACTGCGGCAACAGCTCCATCAGGTCGGGTGCCGTTCCCCGGCGGCCTCCGCCGCCGGTGCCGGGCCGGTCGGACAGCAGCATGGCCAGCCTGCGGGTCGCGGCGGGCGGCAGTGGTGGGCGCGGGTCGGCCGCCGCGGGCGCCGGCCGCGGCCCGGCCGGCGCGGGGTTCAGCCCCGCCCGGCGGCGTACGGTCTCCACCGCGGCCAGGTCCAGCAGCGCCGTCGGCGCCTTTCGGCCCGTCGGCAGCCATGGCGGGGTACGACGGTCGGTGCCCAGCAGGGCCACGGTCACGAGCTCTTCCCACGGCACGGCGGAGAGAGCGTCCGGCGAAGTCGGTGCGGCACTCATGTCAGATCCTTCATGTCAGATCCCCTCGTCAGACCCCTCATGTCAGGTCCCGCATGTCAGGTCCCATCCGAGGAGGAACGAGGCCGTCCGGGGGCGGCGTCAGCACAGCGGGACCGCCTCTCCCGCCCCCTCGGACCAGGCCGTGAGCGGGTTGAAACCGCGGTGGCCGCACTCGCCGAAGACGGTGACCGGGGCGCCGCCCGACAGAGCGACCAGGCGCCACAGGCCCGGGCGGGCGCCCGCCGACGGCGTCAGCGGCAGGGCGGTGCCGCCGTCCGCGTCGGCCAGCTGCCAGCCGTCCTCGACCGGGGTCGGTATGACCCGGCCCAGCGTCACCGGGAACGAGTCCAGCCAGGGGTCGGCCCGCAGCGCCTCCCCGTAGCGCGCCGCCACCCGGGCGGTGGTCACGCCCGGCGGCCGTACCGCGGTAGGCGCGGGGGGCGTGAACCGCTCGCCCAGGGTGGCCCGCATCTGTCCCGCCCCCGGATACGCGGACACCTCTGCGTCGAAGGCGAGCCCCACCGGCAGGGCCAGCTCGGGTGCGCGCCCGGCCGCCCCGTAGGAGAGGAGCAGCACCGTGCGGTCCGACTCCGCCCCGTACAGCCAGATCCGCCGTGTGGTGAGCCGGCTGTCCGAGGTGTCGTATTGCGCGAGGACCAGCCAGCGGTCGCGGAGCGGCGGTCCGTCCGCCGAGCCGGGCAGGCCGACCCGCGAACGGACCGTCGCCGCCAGCCCGTCGGGCAGCCGCTCCCGGCGCAGCCAGCCCCGGTCCAGAAGGTGCACCAGCGCGCACTCCTCCAGCAGGCGCACCGGCCACCCCGGCCCCGACGACGGGATCGCGCCCAACTCCCTTACCCGCGCGGCCAGCCCCGGAGCCTGCGCGTCGACCATGCGGGCGGCCGTCTCCTCCCACAGCCCGTACCCCGCCTGCTCGGCCGCGGCCAGGCCGCCGCGCAGCAGATCGGTCAGCCGCTGCTCCAGCTCCGTCGCCCCCGCGGTGATCCGTTCGGCCCGCCGCTCCGCCCTGCGCCGGGCCGCCTCGGGATCAGCGGAACCGCCGGAGGGCGAGCCACCCGCCGTCCGCCTGTCCTGCGTACGCCGTCTGCGCCCCTCGATCCACTGCTCCGCCCAGTCCGGCGCCCGCCCCCGCGGTACCGAGCCGTCACCGCCCGCCCAGAGCAGCAGCAGCCCCAACGCGTGCTTGCACGGGAACTTGCGGCTCGGACAACTGCACTTGTACGCCGGCCCCGTCACGTCCGCGATGTCGACGACCGTCTGATAGGGCTTGCTGCCGCTGCCCTTGCACAGCCCCCACACCGTCCCCTCGTCAGAACTGCCCGCCTCCGACCACGGCCCGGCCGCGCCGAGTTTGCTTCCGGCTTTGCGCGACGCGGCGTCAGGTGCCAGTGCCAGCACCTGGTCCGCCGTCCAGCGCACCCCCTGCTGAGTCATGTCGTCGACGGTAGGTCCTGGCACTGACAATCGCCGTGGGCGACAGCGTTTGCGCAGGTGGGAGCGCATTGTCAGTGGTGTGGTGCACGGTTGGTGGCAGATCCGAACCGGCCGAGCTGGAGGGGGACCTGGCCATGCGTGTGTCCATCGATCCCAAGTCCGTGGAACCGAGCCCGAGCGAGTCCGCGCCCGCGAACGGGGGCGGGGGAGCAGACCCGGGCGGGCGGGCGACCGCGCCCGTGCACACACCCGCGGAGGACAAGGCGTCAGCGGAGGAGGAAGCGTCGGTGGAGGCACTGCGGCCGCATGCCGAGGACGCGTTCGCGGCCGAGCTCGCCGCGCTTGCGGAGCAGGACGACCGGCCCCGCCCGGCCCGCTGGAAGCTCTCGCCGTGGGCCGTGGCCACCTATCTGCTGGGCGGCACGCTGTCGGACGGCACGGTGATCACGCCCAAGTACGTGGGCCCGCGCCGCATCGTCGAGGTCGCCGTCACCACCCTCGCCACCGACCGGGCGCTGCTGCTGCTCGGCGTGCCCGGCACGGCGAAGACCTGGGTGTCCGAGCATCTGGCGGCGGCCGTCAGCGGCGACTCGACCCTGCTCGTGCAGGGCACGGCGGGCACCCCGGAGGAGGCGATCCGCTACGGGTGGAACTACGCGCAACTGCTCGCGCACGGCCCCAGCCGCGACGCGCTGGTGCCCAGCCCCGTCATGCGGGCCATGTCCGAGGGGATGGTCGCCCGGGTCGAGGAACTGACCCGTATCCCCGCCGACGTCCAGGACACGCTGATCACGATCCTTTCGGAGAAGACGCTGCCGATACCGGAGCTGGGGCAGGAGGTGCAGGCGGTCCGCGGCTTCAACCTGATCGCGACGGCCAACGACCGCGACCGCGGCGTCAACGACCTGTCGAGCGCCCTGCGCCGCCGTTTCAACACGGTGGTGCTGCCCCTTCCGGAGAGCCCCGAGGCCGAGGTCGACATCGTCTCCCGCCGCGTCGAGCAGATCGGTCGCTCGCTCGACCTGCCGGCCGTTCCCGACGGCATCGACGAGATCCGACGTGTCGTCACCGTCTTCCGTGAGCTGCGGGGCGGTGTCACGGCCGACGGCCGTACGAAGCTGAAGTCGCCCAGCGGCACGCTGTCCACCGCGGAGGCGATCTCCGTCGTCACCAACGGGCTCGCACTGGCGGCCCACTTCGGCGACGGGGTGCTGCGCGCGAGCGATGTCGCCGCGGGCATCCTCGGCGCCGTCGTCCGTGATCCGGCGGCCGACCGCGTGATCTGGCAGGAGTACCTGGAGGCGGTGGTCCGCGAGCGTGACGGCTGGACGGACTTCTACCGCGCGTGCCGGGAGGTGTCGGTGTGAACGACTTCGGCACCACACGGAACGTCCCCAGCACGGTGGCCGCGGTCGGCGCGGTGAGCGGAGCGATCGTGCCGACCGGTGCCGGGCGCCGCGACGGAACGGGAACGGCGGGGGGCGACGAGCCGGGGCGGCCCCAATGGCGAGGGGGACGGTGTGACGGGCGTTGACAGGCCGCCGGGCGGGACGGCCGGCGAGAAACCGCTGCTGCTCGGGGTGCGGCATCACGGACCGGGGTCCGCGCGGGCCGTGCGGGCCGCCCTGGAAGAGGTGCGGCCGCGGGCCGTGCTGATCGAGGGGCCACCGGAGGCGGACACCCTGATCCCGCTCGCAGCGGACGAGGAGATGCGGCCGCCGGTGGCGCTGCTGGCGCACGCCGTGGACGAGCCCGGGCGGTCGGCGTTCTGGCCGCTGGCCGAGTTCTCCCCGGAGTGGGTGGCGATCCGCTGGGCCCTCGAATGCGGCGTTCCGGCCCGGTTCATCGACCTCCCGGCGACGCACACGCTGGCCTGTGAAGGGGAGGAACCGGCACCGGTGGGCGACGCGCCCGGTGAGGCCCAGGCGGCGGCGGAGGGGAAGGCGGAGCAGGAGGCGTCCGGCCCGTCCGGGAGCGCCGACACCGTCCGCGTCGACCCCTTGGCCGTGCTCGCCGAGACCGCCGGCTACGACGATCCGGAGCGCTGGTGGGAGGACGTCGTCGAGCACCGGGGCGCGGGCAGGGGCGGCGCGCTCGCGCCGTTCGCCGCGCTGGAGGAGGCGATGACCGCGTTGCGGGAGGCGTACGGCACCGGGGGACATCGGCGGGACCTTGTGCGCGAGGCGCACATGCGCATCCAAGTACGCGCGGCCCAGCGGGAGTTCGGCCAGGACGTGGCCGTGGTGTGCGGGGCCTGGCATGTGCCCGCGCTGCGGCGGAGGACCGCCGTCGCGGCCGACCGCGCCCTGCTGAAGGGGCTGCCCAAGGTGAAGACCGACATGACCTGGGTGCCCTGGACCCATCGGAGACTGTCCCGGGCCAGTGGCTACGGCGCGGGGATCGACTCGCCCGGCTGGTACGGGCATCTGTTCGGCGTTTCCGATCGGCCCGTCGAGCGGTGGATGACCAAGGTCGCGGGGCTGCTCCGCGAGGAGGACAGGATCGTGTCCTCCGCCCATGTCATCGAGGCGGTGCGGCTCGCCGGGACGCTCGCGGCGCTGCGTGGGCGCCCGCTGCCGGGGCTGTCCGAGGCCACCGACGCGGTGCGAGCGGTGATGTGCGAGGGCTCGGACGTGCCGCTGGCGCTGGTGCACGACCGGCTCGTGGTCGGTGACGTCCTGGGGGAGGTGCCGTCGGCGGCCCCCGCCGTCCCCCTGCAGCGTGACCTGGCCCGGCTCCAGAAGCGGCTGCGGCTCAAACCGGAGTCTGTGGAGCGGGAGCTGGAGCTGGACCTGCGGAAGGAGACCGACGCCGGGCGCAGCAGGCTGCTTCACCGGCTGTGCCTCCTCGGCATCGGCTGGGGCGAGCCCGCGGCCTCGCGCGGCAGTACGGGCACGTTCCGCGAGACCTGGCGGCTGCGCTGGGAGCCGGAGCTGGCGGTGCGGGTCGCCGAGGCGGGGGTGTGGGGGACGACCGTGCCCGGCGCCGCGACCGCCAAGGCCGAGGCGGACGCGGCCGGAGCGCAGGCGCTCGCCGACGTCACGGCGCTCGCCGAGCGTTGCCTCCTGGCGGAGCTGCCGGACGCGTTGCCCGTGGTGATGCGGGTCCTCGCCGACCGCGCCGCCCTCGACGCGGACGTCGGCCATCTCGCCCAGGCCCTGCCCGCCCTGGTCCGCTCCCTGCGCTATGGAGACGTGCGCGGCACGGACACCGGGGCGCTGGCGGACGTCGCGGCGGGCCTCGCCGAGCGTGTGTTCGTGGGGCTGCCGCCGGCCTGCGCCGCACTCGACACGGAGGCCGCCGAGGAGATGCGGCGCCATGTGGACGCGGTGCACGGGGCGGTGGGGCTGCTCGGGGAGACGGGGGCGGCGGCACACGGCGACATACGCGGGCGGTGGCGTTCCGTTCTGCGGGTGCTGTCCCAGCGGGAGACCGTGCCCGGAGTCATCCGCGGCCGTTCGGTGCGGCTGCTTCTGGACGAGGGCGAGCTGGCGCAGGACGAGGCGGCCCGTCTCATGGGGCTGGTGCTGTCACCGGGGACGGCGCCGGCGGACGCGGCCGCGTGGATCGAGGGGTTCGTCGGCGGCGGCTCCGGCGGCGGGATGCTGCTCCTGCACGACGAGCGGCTGCTCGGGCTGGTGGACGCGTGGCTGACCGGCGTGCCGGCGGAGGCGTTCACCGACGTCCTGCCGCTGCTGCGGCGCACGTTCTCGGCGTATGAGCCGGGAGTGCGGCGCACGCTCGGCGAGTTGGTGCGACGCGGGCCGGGTGCGCGGGACAGCGCACGGACCGGGCCGGGCGTTCCTGGCTTCGGGTCCGCTCTCGACGCCGGCCGGGCGGACGCGGTGGTGCCGGTGCTGCGCCTGCTGCTCGGTCTGGACGAGCCCGGCGGCAGTGATGTCAACGACCTTGCGGGAGTGGCCACATGAGTACGCGCAGGACCAGCAGTGACTCCGTCGGGTCCGCGGGCACCGGGGCGGCCGGAGCCGATGAGCGGCTGCGGCGCTGGCGGCTCGTGCTCGGTGGCGATGCCGCGGACGGCACGGGGTACGGGCTCACCGGGCAGGACGCGGCGATGGACGGGGCGCTGACCGCGCTGTACGGGAAGGGGGACAAACCGCAGCGGGGGCGGGACCGTTCGGCGGGGCTCGGGGCGTCCGCACCGTCCGTCGCGCGCTGGCTCGGCGACATCAGGACCTACTTCCCCTCGTCCGTCGTCCAGGTCATGCAGCGCGACGCCATCGACCGGCTCGGGTTGTCCACCCTGCTGCTCGAACCGGAGATGCTCGAAGCGGTCGAGGCGGACGTCCACCTGGTCGGCACGCTGCTCTCGCTGAACAAGGCGATGCCGGAGACCACCAAGGAGACGGCCCGGGCGGTGGTGCGCACCGTGGTCGAGGACCTGGAGAAGAGGCTCGCCACCCGTACCCGGGCGACCCTCACGGGTGCCCTCGACCGCAGTGCCCGCGTCAGTCGGCCCCGTCACCACGACATCGACTGGAACCGCACGATCGCGGCCAACCTCAAGCACTACCTGCCGGAGTACCGCGCGGTCGTACCGGAGCGGCTGATCGGGTACGGGCGGGCGTCGCGGTCCGTGAAGAAGGAGGTCGTCCTCTGCATCGACCAGTCGGGGTCCATGGCGGCGTCGGTGGTGTACGCGTCCGTGTTCGGGGCGGTCCTCGCCTCGATGCGGTCCATCGCCACCCGTCTCGTGGTCTTCGACACGGCCGTCGTCGACCTCACCGACCAGCTCGACGACCCGGTCGACGTCCTCTTCGGCACCCAGCTGGGCGGAGGCACGGACATCAACAGGGCGCTGGCGTACTGCCAGTCGCAGATCACACGGCCCGCGGAGACCGTCGTGGTCCTCATCAGCGATCTGTACGAGGGAGGGATACGGGACGAGATGCTCAAGCGGGTGGCGGCGATGAAGGCGTCGGGTGTGCAGTTCGTGGCGCTGCTCGCGCTCTCCGACGAGGGAGCGCCCGCGTACGACCGCGAGCACGCGGCGGCGCTGGCGGCGCTGGGCGCACCGGCGTTCGCGTGCACGCCCGACCTGTTCCCGGATGTGATGGCGGCGGCGATCGAGAAGCGGCCGCTGCCGATACCGGAGAGCGTGTGACACCCGCCGACGGGCAAAGGACCACGCCCAAAAGTGACATCAGCCGATGCGTGACGGAAGCCAGGGGCAAACCAGACATGAATACTCATCGGTAACAGGGGGCTTGCGCAACCGCGGGAGGGCCGTGCGAGGATCGAAACGGCCTTTCGCCATCGACGGTGCGTCGCATTCGCCCCGTACTGCCCCGTACCGCTGCGTCCCGCCGCACGGAGGCTCTCCCCGTTGTGACCCTGCCCAGCACACTTCCGTTCACCGGCCCCGCACTGCGCACGATGCGCACCGCGGCCGGGCGGCGTGCGCTGTATCTGGCCCTGCTGGTGGCCGGGTTGGTGGCACTGGGACTCCTCTGCGGGGAGCGGGCGCAGGCGACGGAGGGAACACCGCCGGCCTTGACGGCTCCAGCCGCCCCGATGGCCTCCGGCACCCCGGCCGGCGCCGTGCGGGACGTCGTGGAAACGGTCGGGCGGACCGAACGGTCCCTCAGCACCGTGGCAGTGCGGGCGGTGACCGGCCCGTCCTCGCCTCTGGCTCACCTCGCCCCTCCGGCCGCCGCCCCTGGACACGCGCCTGACGGCCGACTCCCGCTGCCGGCCTCCGGCCCGCGGCCCGCGCGCCACTCCGGCGCGCACGCCACGGAGCCGGGCACCGCCCCCGTCACGGCTCCTCCGGCTCCCGAGGCACATCCCACCCGGACCGCGCCCGGCACCCCCGCCGACGACTCCGGCACCTCGGTGACCGGGACGCTTCCCGCCGTCTCCGGCACCGTCCGCCGGGCCGTCCGCCCCGTCACCGAGGGACTCGTACACCCGGTCGGCGACACCGTCCTTCGGCCGGTCTCCGACACCCTCCTGTGGCCCGTCGGCGACACCGTCGTCCGACCGGTCGGGGATCTTCTGCAGACGGTGACCGGCGGGCTGGCGGACGCGTCGGCGCAGTGGCCGCCGCTGTCGTCGCTGCCCTCCCTGCCCGGCCTTCCGTCCCTGCCCGCTCTGCCGGAACCACCGGGGCCGCCGACGGCTCCGGTGTACACCCTGCCGACGCCGGCGGTGCCGCAGCAGCCGGGCGGCGGCACGGGGCACCGGGCCGCGGTGAAGCACCGGCCCGGTGGCGAGTACGGGCCGCGGGACACCAGGGCCGACGCGGGGGAGTACGCGCACCGAGCCCCCCACGCCGGGCGGTCCGCGCGTCTGCCGCGGCATCAGGCGCCCGACGGCGACCCGACTGGCGCGCTCGGCGGCCGGCCGGCCACCGACGGCGGTGCGCCGCGGCACGACGGGCACGCCGTCGCAGCAAACCACCGGGCACCGCTGCGGCTGGTGCCCGGCGCCACCGCGGTCGTCACCGCGGACGGGACCCGGGACAGGCACCGGGACATCCCCGAGTTCCCCGGCTAGGGCGGCACCTCCTCCCCGTGAGACCTGAGACGCGGGGACGGAACAGGTCTGTCCGCCGTCCGGGTCCCTCCGGTTCCCGGACCTCCCCGGACGGCAGCCGCCGGCCCGAGCCGCCGCAGCCGGACCGCATCCGTGACCGCCGGTTCCCCCTTCCGAACCGCCGGAGCGTCACGGATCCATCGGCCTCAGACCGGCCCCGGCCACGGCACTCGGCACTCGGCACGTCCCGAACTCCCGGATTCCCGAAGGATCTGACGCACGCATGAACAAGAACATCCGCCGTTCCATCGTCATAGCCGCCGGTGTCACCGGCGCGTGGGCGCTCGGCTCCGCCGTCGCCAGCGCGGACGAACTGCCGGCGACGTCCGTGTCCACGCCCGACGTGGGCATCGACACCGCGGACACGGCCGGCGCGGTCACCGGCACGGTGGGAGGTGCCGTCACCGACGTCCAGGACACCGTCTCCGGCGTCACTGCCACCGCCACCGCGGCCACGGCACCCTCCGCCGTCACGGACGTCACGAAGACCAGATGGGCCGCAGAAGGCACAACGGCCCCAGAGGCCACGGACATCACGGGCGCCCCGACGCATACGGCCGCGGCCGCGATGGCCGGGGCCCACACGACGGCGTCCACCGCCGACCGGGCCCACCGGTACGTCGACGCCGAGGTGGCGGTCCCGCACCGGGCGCACTCCGCCGCCACGCACGCTGCCGCGTCCGGCGCCGCCGCGACCGCGGAGCGCGCCGGGAGCGCCGCCGGGGCCGCCGTGTCCGATGCGGCCTCCCCGCAGGACGAGATCGACTACCTCTTCGGCCCCCTCGCGGCCTTCGCGCCCGAACTGGAGCAGGCGCTCGCCGCCGCGCAGACCAAGCTCCAGGGAGCGCAGACCGCCGCGCACACCCGGGCGCAGGGCGTCGACGGAGTGGTCCGCACGACCGCACAGCGCACCGTCGCCGGTGCGGGCCGCAGCGCGGCGGGCACGACCGGTGCCGCGCGGCAGACGGTCACCGGGGCGGAGGGCCGGGCCGTGGAGGCGATGGCCGCCGCCGGTGCCGGTGTCTCCGCCGTCCCGGCCCACGCCACGGGGGTGGTCGCGGGGCGAGGCAGCAGGTCGCCGGAACGGTCACCGGGGTGCCCGGCACGGTCTCGCCGGTGGCCGGTGAGACGGCCGTCGCCGTCGTGCCGCCGGTCGCCGGCCCGGCCGTCGCCGTCGTGCCGCCGGTCG
>NZ_JBHUDX010000079.1:76278-82512 GCF_042678285.1 Streptomyces caeni | reverse complement strand
GCCTCCTCCGGTGCACCGGAGGAGGCCGCCGGCGACGCCGCGGATCAGCCCGCTTCCGTCGACTGCGCGGCAGCCTCGCGGCGCAGGTCGTCCATGTCCGCCTCCCGGACCTTGCCGATGAGTTCCTCCAGCGCCTGCGGCGGCAGGGCGCCGGGCCGGGCGTAGAGGATGGTCCGGTCGCGGACGGCCATGAGGGTGGGAATGGAGGAGATCCGGAACGCCGCGGCGAGCTCCGGCTGCGCCTCGGTGTCGACCTTGCCGAACACGATGTCCGGGTGGCGTTCGGCGGCCTTCTCGTAGACGGGGGAGAACGTCCGGCACGGTCCGCACCAGGCGGCCCAGAAATCGATCAGCACGATCTCCGAGCCGGTCACGGTCTCCTCGAAGTTGTCCTTGGTCAGTTCGATGGTCGGCATGCTGCCCGTTCTCCTTCGGTATACCCGGTGGGGTATTTTTTCCAACCCTCGTCCGGCCGGTTTTGTTCCAGACAGGCGGGCGGCAGCGGAAACCAGCGCATCCGCTCGAAGTCGGGCGGCAGCCCGGTGGGCCCCTCGTCGAGAACGTCGGAGCGGGCGGCGAGCAGGGCGCGGGCACGGGTGAGCTGTCCCGCCAGTGCCTCCTCGCCCCGCCGCCGGTGGTGGAAGGCGGGCACCGTGAGTCCGTCGGCCGTGCAGCACGCCTCGGTCAGCCGCAACGGGGGATCCGCGGGGCCGCCGCGGTGGCGCCACTGCCCGGTGTGTGGGTCGAAGCGGTAGTCGGGCAGCAGCCGGTGGCCGTGCTCGGCGATCAGGTCGACCGCGTCGATCAGGTAGTCGCGGACGGTGTCGCTGATGAAGTAGTTGAAGTTGAGGCGGACCCAGCCCGGCTTGATGCCGTCGCAGCCGCGGGTGATCTCGTCCAGCAGTGCGTGGGAGGAGTCCGCGTCGATGGCGAGCAGGCGGTGTCCGTAGGGGCCCGCGCAGGAGCAGCCGCCGCGGGCCTGGATGCCGAAGAGGTCGTTGAGCAGGGCGACGACGTAGTTGTGGTGCAGGTAGGAGTGTGCGCCGTACCGGATGCGGAAGGAGACGATGGACAGCCGCCGGGCGTGGCGGTTGCCGAGGATCTCGATACCCGGGTTGCGGTCCCAGCGGGCCAGTGCCGTGCGCCAGTGCCGCTCCTCGGCCGCCTGGATCGTGTCGGTGCCCACGGCCTGCTTGAGGGCGAAGACCAGCCCGGCGCGGACGGACTCCACGATCGCCGGGGTCCCGCCCTCCTCGCGGGCCACGGGATCGTCGAGGTACCGGTGGCCCAGGGGATCGACGAACGCGACCGTGCCGCCGCCGGGGGCGGTGGGCACCCGGTTGCGGACCAGTTCACGCCGTACGACGAGGACGCCCGGAGTCTGCGGGCCGCCCACGAACTTGTGCGGCGAGAGGAAGACCGCGTCCTTGTGGTCCCCCGCGCCCGGGGCGCTCTCGGCCACGCGGATGGGGACGTACGGCCCGGCGGCCGCGTAGTCCCAGAAGGACAGGGCACCGTGCGCGTGCAGCAGGCGCGCGATGCGATCGGTGTCGGTCAGGATCCCCGTGACGTTGGAGGCGGCGGAGAAGCTGCCGATGCGCAGCGGGCGGTAGGCGTACCGACGCAGCTCCGCCTCGAGCCGGCCGAGATCGATGTGGCCGTCGGCGTCCTCGTCGATCACCACGACGTCGGCGATCGACTCGCGCCAGGGCAGTTCGTTGGAGTGGTGCTCGTACGGGCCGACGAAGACCACCGGTCGTTCGGCCGGCGGCGGTGCCTCAGGGCGCCGCAGTTCCAGAATGCCGACCAGCTTGTTCACCGCGGCGGTGGCGCCCGAACCGCAGAAGATCACGAGATCGTCGTCGGTGCCCCCGACCACGTCGCGGATGATGCGGCGGGCGTCCTCCCGCAGCCGGGTGGTCTGCAGGCCGGTGCTGGAACTCTCGGTGTGGGTGTTGCCGTAACGGGGCAGCACGTGCTCGCGTACGAAGTCCTCGATGAAGTCGAGGGAGCGGCCGGAGGCGGTGTAGTCGGCGTAGACGATCCGCTGCGGACCGT
This sequence comes from Streptomyces caeni, assembly GCF_042678285.1. Taxonomy (NCBI): domain Bacteria; kingdom Bacillati; phylum Actinomycetota; class Actinomycetes; order Kitasatosporales; family Streptomycetaceae; genus Streptomyces; species Streptomyces caeni. The sequence goes on along the minus strand of NZ_JBHUDX010000079.1, from coordinate 80,454 downwards.
ACGGGCCGTCGAGCACCTCGTCGTCGCCGATGAGCCCGCGGCGGACGCGTTCCACCAGAGGCGACGCGGGCGGCGGAGTGGAGGCGCTCATGGCGCCAGCTCGATGTCGACCTCGGGCGGCTGCTGGAGCGTGTTGTGGACCGTGCAGTGCGAGGCGACCGCGAGGAGGGCGGCGCGGCGTCCCTCGGGCAGTCCGGGCGGTGGGACGACCACGATGCGGACCGCGGCGACGCGCGCCGGCCGATCGGTGGCCATGGTGAACTCGGTACGGACCCGCAGCCCCGCGCGGTTCAGGCCGTGGCGGTGGAGGTAGCGGCCCGCGTAGTAGGCGACACAGGTGGCCAGGGACGCGGCGAACAGCTCGGTGGGTGTCGCCGCGGTGTCCGTGCCGCCCACGTCCGCGGGCTGGTCGACCAGGATGTGATGACCGCGGACCTCGACGGCGTAGGCGTCCGCGTCGACATGGGTGACCTCGAAGCCCTGCGCGTCCGTCTCCCGCGTCCCGCGTGTGCCGGTCGTCCCCGATGGTGCGCCTGTCATGGCCGGGTCCTCCTTTTCGGCGTCGATTGCTTCCGCTACCAGTGAAGCGCGGGAGGGGCGTCCGGCGGAGGGGCCGATGGGGTGTGAACAGGGCCGTTCGGTCCTGGAACGGCCCGCGGCGGGTGACATACCCTGCCGGGTATCTCACCGTGGAGGGTGCCGTTTTCGGCGGGCCCGCCACCCGCCCGGCCAGCAGGCGGGAAAATACCCAGGGGGGTATTGTTGGTGCTGTCATTTCCCATAGAGGATCGAGAGGACCCCCTCATGACCGTCTCCGAACAGTCGGCCTCGTCCGAGACCCGGGCCACTCTGCCCCTCATCGGCGACAAGGCGCCGTACTTCGAGGCTGACTCCACCCATGGACCCGTACGCCTGACCGACTACGCAGGCCAGTGGCTCGTGCTCTTCAGCCACCCGGCGGACTTCACGCCGGTGTGCACGACCGAGTTCGTCGCCTTCACGGAGCTCGCCGACGAGTTCGCGGCCCGCAACACCGCCCTGCTCGGCAACTCCGTCGACTCGGTGCACAGCCACCTCGCCTGGACCCGGGCGATCGAGGAGAAGCTGGGCGTACGCATCCCGTTCCCGATCATCGCCGACCTGGACACGGCCGTCTCGCGCGCCTACGGCATGCTCCACCCGAACACCTCGGGCACCGCCGCCGTGCGTGCGGTCTTCGTCATCGACCCGGAGCAGACCGTGCGAGCGGTGCTGTACTACCCGATGAACGCCGGACGGATGATCCCCGAGATCCTGCGGCTCCTCGACGCCCTGCAGACCTCCGACCGCGACGGCGTCGCCTGCCCGGCCAACTGGCGCCCCGGCGAGGATGTGGTCCTCGGGGCCCCCAAGACCCAGGCGGAGGTGGACGCCCGGCTGGCCGACGGCAGCGTCAAGCTCACGGACTGGTACCTGGCGTTGAAGCCCGGGACGTCCGCCTGACCGCCACCTCGGTCTTGACCGTCCGGCGCCGTGCGTGCCGGCACGGTCAGGTGCGTGTGGCGCGCACGAGAGCGTCGATGGCCGTGAACGAGCCGTCACCGTCGGCCACCGGCCGGGTGACGGCCCCGGCCCGCAGGATGCGGGCGTGCGGCCGCCACAGGGCGGCGACCTGCTCGGCGGTGTAGAGCACATGCGGATCCCGCGGGCCGCCGTGGCCGCGCTCCGGGTTGGTGGCGTCATGGCCGACGAGCAGCAGCGTGCCGCCCGGCCGTACGACCCGCGCGGCCAGGCGCAGCACCTCCTGCATCTGCGGCCACGGGAGGTGCAGATAGGCGACCAGAGCCAAGCCGTACGCCGCCTCGGGGGGCTGCCAGGCCGTCAGGTCCGCGCAGACGGTGCGCAGCCCGACCCCGCGCTCGGCGGACAGTCGTTCCGCCTTCGCCAGCGCGACGGCGGAGAAGTCCACGGCGTCCACCTCCCAGCCCCGCTCCGCGAGCCAGACCGCGTTGCGTCCCTCCCCGGCCGCCAGGTCCACCGCGCGCCCGGCGGGCTCGAGTCCGGCCAGTTCCTGCTCGACGAACCGGTTGGGCCGCGCCGTCCACACCAGCTCGGCGTCCCGGTAGCGCTCGTCCCAGCCCGCTGCGTCCATGCTGTGCTCCTCATCCCTCCGCGCGTGCGGAGCCCTCTTCCCGGTCGGTCACGCACTTCGGAACCGGCCTCATGGCCGATCGCCCGTGCCGTCCGGTTCCGGGAACTGCCGCGCCAGCCGCCTCAGTGCGCGCTTGAAGGCCAGGACCGGCACGTAGTGACGGAGGGGAGCCTGAGCGAAGTGCTCGAACTCCTCGGCCACCGTGGCGGTCAGAAGGTCGGAGGGAACGTCCGGGCGCCTGCGCGCGAGCCGGGCCCGGACGTCGTCGCGGGCGCGCCGTTCCGCCTCCGGTGTGAAGGGGCCGACCGGTCGGGTGTCCCGGCAGTGGCCGCCCCGTTCGGCGGACGGCGGTGCGCTGTCACCTGTGATCCTGACCATGCCCCCAGTATACCCCTGGGGGTATGTTGAGGGTGGACGCGGGCCTTGCCGGGGCTCAGGCCAGGGTCAGGAACAGCTCTTCCAACTCGGTTTCGGTCATCGGCGGGACCTGCCCGTGGGACTGCTCGTTGAGGCACTGCCGCATCCCGCTTGCCACGATCTTGAAACCGGCCCGGTCGAGGGCCCGGGAGACCGCGGCGAGCTGGGTGACGACGTCCTTGCGGTCGCGCCCCGCCTTGATCATGGCGATGACTCCGGCCAGCTGCCCCTGCGCACGGCACAACCGGTTGAGCACCTCGGCCGCCGCGTCTTCTTCGGTGTTCAGGCCTTTCATGTCCATGCGGACACCTCCTCAGGGCCGGTCGATGAGGTCAACACACCCCCGTAGGTGCACGGAGACGGTCACGGGAGGACCGGGTCCGAGGAGTCGGCGGGCCGGCCGTCGCCGTCGGCGGACCCGGCCGCACGCGACCCGGGCGAGCCGACGGGCCGGGGCGGCGCGTCGCTCTGCTGCTCCTGCGCCCGTTTGGCGCGTTGGAGCATGGACCAGCTGAACAGGAGCCCCGCGGCCGTGGCCGTGCCGGTCCAGATCAACGGGTCGGCCGACAGGACGTCGAGCAGTCGGGGGCCCGCCTGCTGTCCCAGTACGAAGACGCCCATGACGGCGACGAACCAGCCGAAGGACTTGCGCAGGGCGTCCTGCGGGATGCGCCCGGCGAGGCGGCCGCCGACCAGACTGCCGACGACGGCTGCGGCGGTGACGATGGTCGCGAGTTCCCAGTCGATGTGCACGCTGGCGAGATAACCGGCCAGCCCCGCGAACGACTTCATGGAGATGACCAGCAGCGAGGTGCCCACGGCGACCGCCATCGGCAGCCCGCCCAGCAGCGCGAGCGCCGGGACGACCAGGAAGCCGCCGCCCGCGCCCACCAGACCGGTGACCAGGCCGACCACGATGCCGTCCAGCAGAACGTGGACCACGGGGAGTTCGTGGTGGACCTGCTTCGGCTCCCCGCGCCGGCCACGGATCATGGCGATGGCGGTGGCGATCATCATCAGGGCGAACGCCATGAGCAGCACGCTGCCGGGGACGAACGCGGCCACTCGTCCGCCCGCGTAGGCGCCGGTCATGCCGGCGAGGCCGAACAGCAGCCCGGTGCGCCAGCGGACCCGTCCGGCGCGGGCGTGCGAGACGACACCGGCGGCGCTGGTGACGCCGACGACGAACAGTGAGGTGGCGATGGCCTCCTTCGTCTCCATTCCGGCCAGGTACACCAGGATGGGCACGGTCAGGATGGAGCCGCCGCCGCCCAGGACGCCGAGGCTGATGCCGATGAGCAGCGATCCGGCGATGACGACGGCGATCATGAGGCGCCTCGCGCGGCTGGGGGGAGTGCGGCGCAGGTGCGGGCCTGCCGCGAGGCGTGCGAGGTCTGCGGGATCTGCGAGGCGTCGGAGGCCTGCGAGGTGTGGGCGGCCTGCGAGGTGTGGGCGGCCTGCGAGGTGTGGGAGGGCTGCGACGTATGTTTTGAGGCTGGTGAGGCGTCTGAGGTTTGTGAGTTGTGCGATCCGTGCGAGGCGTGGGCCTGGGAGATCATGGGCGGAACTCCTTGCTACCGGCGGAGCGGCCGGCTGACGGGCGGGATGCGCCCGGCCGGGGGGCGGCG
>NZ_JBHUDX010000079.1:47673-76245 GCF_042678285.1 Streptomyces caeni | reverse complement strand
CCGGTCCGATCAGGCGTCTGCCGTCGCGGGCTGGGCGAGCCAGGCGCCGTAGCCGCCGAGCAGGTCGGAGACGTCGGTGCGGCCCTTGTGCCGCAGCAGGCTGGCGGCGATGGACGAGCGGAGTCCGCCCGCGCAGTGGACGACCAGCGGACGGTCGGCCGGGACCTCGTCCATCCGGCGGGCCAGTTCGGCCAGCGGGATGTGCAGCGAGCCCTCGATGAAGCCCTCTTCGCGCTCGCCGCCGCCCCGGACGTCGAGGATCACCGGCGGCTCGTCGCCCTGCAGCGCCCGGTGGAGTTCGTCGACCGTGATACGGCTGGCCTGTTCCATCTCGTCGGCCAGCACGGTGAAGGCGCCCTCCGGCTCTCGCAGATAGCCGCCGACCTTGTCGAAGCCGATCCGGGCCAGCCGGGTGACGATCTCCTCCTCGCGGTCCTGCGGCGCGACCACCACGACCTCCTCGTCGGGGCCGACGACCATGCCCGCCTGCTCGGCGAACCGGCCGTCCGCGGGCACGTTGACCGAGCCGCGCAGGTGCCCGGCGGCGAAGTCCTGCGGGGAACGCGTGTCGACGACGACCGCTCCGGCGGCGCGCCGCTCCATGAACTCCTCCGTGGACAGCGGCCGGGGCGCGGCGGCCGGGTCGAACAGGCCGTGCTCCTTGCGGTTGAGGATCGCGTCGTAGACGAAGTACGCGGGTGCGGAGGGCTGTCCCGCGGTCACCAGGGCCACGAACTCCTCCTCGCCCATCGGACGGCAGGCGTAGTTGGTGGCGCGCTGCTCGCCGATGGTGGACTGGCGCTGGGTGGAGAGGTTCTTGCCGCAGGCGGATCCGGCGCCGTGGGCGGGGAAGACCCGTACCTCGTCGGGCAGGCCCATCAGCTTGTTCTGGATGCTGTCGTAGAGCATCTTGCCGAGTTCGTCGGCCGTGACGCCGAGCGAGGCCAGCAGGTCGGGGCGGCCCACGTCACCGATGAACAGCGCGTCACCCGTGAGCACGCCGTAGGGCACGGCGTCGTCCGCGTGCTCGTACACGAGGATGCTGATCGACTCGGGGGTGTGGCCCGGGGTCTCCATGATCTGCAGGGTGACGTCGCCGAGGCTGATCCGCTCGCCGTCGGTCAGCTTGCGGATGGGGTACTCGGCCTCGGCGCGCTGCCCGTAGCCGATCCAGGCGCCGGTGCGGTCGGCCAGTTCCAGGTGGCCGGCGAGGAAGTCGGCGTGGAAGTGGGTGTTGACGACGCCCTCGATGGTGAAGCCGTGGGCCTCTGCGTCGGTGAGGTACTCGGAGACGTCGCGGCGAGGGTCGATGACGACGGCCTTGCCGGTGGTCTCGTCGGCGACCAGGTACGACGCCTGGGACAGGCAGTCGAGGTAGTACTGGGCGAAGAACATGGTCGGTTGACCTCCATGTCGGACGGATCCCGGGGTAATACCCCCGGGGGTATATATGAAGGCAGGATGCGCCCTTCTCGCCGAACGGAACCGTTCCGCCGAAGGGCTGGTCAGGGGGTCGGCCCGGGCCGGGGGAGACCCGGGCCGACCGGTCACAGGCGGCCGGTGAGCATGCCGTGCCAGTACACCGGCGGCAGCACGTACCGCTTGAACACCCACATGTCGCGCCGCTCCTTGAACGTGTTGATCACGGGGAACGAGGGCTTGGGCTTCAGGTCGTAGTCGAACTCGGCCAGCAGCATCTTGTCGCGGGCGGTCACCAGCGGACAGGAGGTGTAGCCGTCGTAGCGGTGCGCCGGGGTCCTGCCGTTCATCACGGCGAGCAGGTTGGCGACCACGACGGGTGCCTGCTTGCGCACGGCCGCGCCGGTCTTCGACGTGGGCACGTTCGCCACGTCGCCGACCGAGAAGACGTTCGGGTGCTGGGGGTGCTGCAGGGTGTACTTGTCCGCGGCGACGAACCCGAACGGGCTCGCCGGGTCGGCGAGCGGGCTCGCCTTGACCCAGTCGGGCGCGCTCTGCGGCGGTACGGCGTGCAGCAGGCCGTAGGAGATCGTCTCCTTGACCCCGCTCGCGTGGTCGGTGATCGTGACCTCGCGGCGGTCCCCGTCGACGGCGGTCATCTCGGACTGGAGCCGCACCTCGATCCCGTAGCGGGCGGCCACCTTCTCCAGCGTCCGAGTCCACTCGGGCACCTTGAACATGGCGGGGTCGGGGATGACGAGGATGACGCGTATCCGGTCGAGGACCTTCTGCTTGCGCCAGTAGTCGGCGGCCAGGTACGCGATCTTCTGCGGGGCGCCGCCGCACTTCAGCGGCCCCGCCGGGTGGGTGAAGATTGCGGTGCCGGAGCGCAGGTTCTTGATCAGCTCCCAGGTGCGCGGGGCGTACTCGGAGGCGTAGTTGCTGCTCACGCGGTCGTGGCCGACCGCCTCGGCGAGCCCGGGCACGCCGCTCCAGTCGAGCTGGAGGCCGGGTGCCATCACCAGATACTCGTAGGTGAGCGAGTCGCCGCCGGAGAGCGTCACCGTGCGGGCGTCGGGGTCGACGGCCACGGCGTGCTGACGGATCCAGCGCACTCCGTCCGGCATGACCGACGCCTCGGGGCGGCGGCTGGCGCTCAGGGGCGCCTGACCCCCGCCGACCAGCGTCCACAGCGGTTGGTACCAGTGCGTGTCGGACGGTTCGACGACGGTGATGTCGCTGATGCCGGCTCGGCGCAGGCGAGCGGCGACGCTGATGCCGCCGCTACCGCCGCCGATGATGGCGACGCGGTGGCGGCCGGCGATCGGCTCTCCTGCGGACGAGGGGGTGGCGGCCATGGCGGAACTCCTTCTGTCTGGCCTGGGTGCGGGTGGTGGGTGTGGCGTGGGGCCGGGACCCGGATTTCGGAGCCGGCGTGAAGGGCGATGAAGCGGGAGTCGGTGGGCGCCGGGATGTGCGGGCGGTCAGGCGGTGCGCTCGTGGTGTCCGGTCGCCACGGGACGGCCGCCCTGGGTCCAGCCCCTGGTACCGCCGGCCACGGAGTAGGCGTCGACACCGCGGGAGCGCATCCAGTCGGTGGCGGTCTTGCTGCGGTTGCCGCTGGCGCAGATCACATACACCCGTCGTTCGGCGGGCAGTTCGGCGGATCTGTCCAGCACGGTGCTCAGTGGCATGAATCGCGCGCCGGGTACGTGTCCGGCGGCGTACTCGTACGCCTCCCGTACGTCGACCACCAGGCCGCCGTCGGCCCAGGCCGCGGCGAACGTCTCCAGTGTCACTTCGCGAGCCATTGGTTGCCTCCTTAAATACCCAGGGGGGTATCCATGTCGGCGAGGTTAGGGGGCTCCTATGGCTCCGTCAAATAACCGGCAAAATATTTGTCTGTCAGGCAATATCTGGATGTAGGGGCCTATCTCGACCCTGGTCAGGATGTGGGGTCCTGTTTTTCCGGCGCCCGGAAGGGGCGGGCGTGACCTCCGTGCCCCGTGGTGCGGGGGGGTTAAAGGGCGCGCCCACCTGGCCGTTCGCGCGCCCGCTCGCATCCGGGGGGGCGATGGGCCCCTCGACGGCGACCGCGGCGGCAGACGTGCCCTCTAGATAAAAGGTTGAGCCTCCGGCTGACGAGGGCCGAACGGCCCAATGTTCCTCCACCCGCATGCATGCGGCCCGCACCTTGTGACGGGGCGGTACCGTACTGTCGCGGTGAGTGACGGCCGCCGTCGAACCGCCCCCTCCCGCGGAGTGGACCTCCTCGCCTGCACAAAACCGTAGCCCTGCCCGCGTGGGCCCACACCCGCAGTCCCGCCGGACGTGCCCTCAACGCCGAACCCGCCTGACGGACCCTTCACCGGGCCGCCGATCAGTACTCGCCTGCGGCGGCGTCCGGAGGCACGACGGCCCGGGAATTCCGTTCCGCTGGACCACGGCGTCGAGGACCGGGCCCAAGGCGGCGAGCTGGCCCTCCTCGCTCCTGTGGTGATCACTCCACCGGCGTGCCGTCGGCCGGTTCGCCGAGGTGTTCGGCCAGTTGGAACAGCGCGGGCAGCGCGTGGGCGATGGCGGCGCGGGAGCTGTCGTCGAGGGCGGCGAGCGCCGCGTCGATCCTGCGCTCGTGGGCGGTGGTCCAGGCGGTCAGCTTCTTGCGTCCGGCATCGGTGAGGGTGACGACGGAGGCGCGGCGGTCGGCGGAGTCCACATCGCGCGCCACCAGCCCAGCGGTGATCATCTGGCTGATCAGTCCGCTGACCGTGCTCGGGGCGAGGCGTCGGCGGGCGGCGAGGTCGCTGATCCGCGTCGGTGAGTGCTCACCGAGCACCTGGAGCAGCTCGACCTGTGCCATGGGGAGGGTCTCCCACGGGTAGTCGGTGCGGATCGACGAGCGCAGCGCCCGGCGCAGCCGGGTGACGGCCTCGGTGAGAACTCGGGCCTCCGGTGTCTCACCGACGGGGCCGGGAGGGGGCGAGGAATCCTCGGTGCGGGGCTGCGCGGACATGGGGCAAGCGTAGCCGGGCCGCACACGGATACGGCCTGGGCCGTCCGCGCCATGGACCGCAGGTCCCGGGCCGCGCTCCAAAAGGTTCGGTGTCCAAGGTATCGTCGGTGGGCCCTCCCTGGCCCCCGGGCCGGGATCCGCGTGTGCGAGAGACAGCGACCCTCATGAACCTGGCGTACCTGCCGAGCCCCTCACAGGGGGTCTGGCACCTTGGGCCGGTCCCGATCCGCGCGTATGCGCTGTGCATCCTGACCGGCATTTTCACCGCCGTGTGGCTGACCGGCCGGCGCTGGGAGGCCCGAGGCGGGCGCCGTGACGACATCGCGGACATCGCGATCTGGGCGGTGCCGTTCGGGATCCTCGGCGGTCGGCTCTACCACGTGATCACCGACCCCGAGCTGTACTTCGCCGCCGGCAAGCAGCCGATCCACGCGCTCTACATCTGGGACGGCGGCCTGGGCATCCCGGGCGCGGTCGCGCTGGGTGCGGTCGGTGCCTGGCTGGGTTGCCGGCGCCGCGGCATCACGCTGTCCGACTTCGCGGACGCGGTCGCGCCCGGGCTGGTGCTGGCACAGGCGATCGGGCGCTGGGGCAACTACTTCAACCAGGAGCTGTACGGCGGCCCCACCCATCTGCCGTGGGCGCTGAGGATCGACCCGGCCCACCGGCCTGCCGACATGCCCGCCGTCGGCCTCTACCACCCCACGTTCCTGTACGAGTCGCTGTGGGACCTGGGTGTGATGGCGCTGCTCTTGTGGCTGGACGCCCGTCACCACCGGCGGCTGCGCAGGGGGCGGTTGTTCGCCTGCTACGTGCTGGCCTACACGACGGGCCGTGCCTGGATCGAGGCGTTGCGGATCGACCACGCCAACCATTTCTTCGGCCTGCGCCTGAACGACTACGTCTCCCTCGTCCTGTTCACCGGCGCACTGGTGTACCTCGTGGTCTCCCGCCGCCCGCGTCCAGGCGACGACGCCTCCTATCCGCCGGGCGGGGACGGGGAAGCGGTGCCGGCACTCATCACGAACGGTGAGGCGGGCCGGAAGCGGATGTGACCCTGGTCCTCCTGGCCCGCAGACGCACCCGGGTACGTCTGCGGGAGCCCGCCACCCGCCGGCGACCTTGCGGCGGCCGTCGCCGTGCGCACCGCGGTCAGGGCGTCCGGGCCGGTCGTCCGGGCGGCTCGTACCCCCGGTCGTCCGGACGGCCCGCACCCACCCGACCGGGTTCCCGGATCACTCCGGCGGGCGTTCCGCGCCGTTCGTCACAGCGTCGCCTGTGACGATTGCGGATCGTTCCTCGGGCTCAGCCATGCCGATGCGAGCGCCACGGCCGAGGCCGCCGCGAGGACGGCTGCGGCCCATCGTGCTCCTGCCTGAACCCCGCCGCTCACCAGGTGCAGGGCCAGGGTGACCAGGGCAACCCCCAGAGCGGTACCGAGACCGCGCGTCATGTTGACCAGCCCGCCTCCGGTGCCGGAGGACCGGGCCGGGACCGCCCCCATGACCATCGCGTTGTTCGCCGGGGTGAACGTGCCCAGCCCCAGCCCCGCCAGCGCCAGAACCGGCACCAGCCAGGCAACGGTCAGCGGGACCACCACCAGCGCTGCCAGTGCGACGGTGAACACGCCGGCGCCCGCCAGACATCGTCTGCGGTCCGTGACAGAGCGCGGCAGCAGCCGGTCACCACCGGTCGCGGCCAGTGCGAACCCGGTCGGCAGTGCCGTGAGGACCAGCCCGGCGGTCAGCTCCGAGAAGCCCCGCGCGGTGAGCGCGACCGGCACCAGTACCAGTGGCCCGAACAGCACCAGGTATCCGCTCAGGGCACCCACCAGCCCGAATGCCACCGCCCGTGCCCGCAACAGGCCGAGGTCCAGCAGAGGGGCAGCGGCCTGCCGCTGCCGCCGCACGAACCCCCAGCCCGCCGAGGCCGCCACCACGAACAGCAGGGCCACTCCCCAACCGGGTACCGCCAGCCCGGAAGCCGCCGACACGCCCATCAGGGCGCTGGTGGTCGCCACCGCCAGCAGGACGAGCCCCGCCCAGTCGAAGCGCGCCACCGTCGTACGGGCCCGGGTGCGCGGCAACAGATAGTGCCCGCTCACCAGGGCGATCAGTCCGACGGGGAGGTTCACCCAGAACACCCAGCGCCAGCCCAGCGTCGACACGAGGGCCCCGCCCACCGTCGGGCCCAGCGCCAGGCCCAGCGCCTGTGCGGCCGCCTGCACGCCCAGCGCACTCCGCATCCGCTCGCGCGGGGCACTCGTGGTCACCAGGGCCACGCTGTTCGCCTGCATCATGGCCGCGCCGGCCGCCTGGACCACGCGGAAGGCGACGAGCGCCATCAGTGACGGGGCGAAGCCGCAGGCGGCGGAGGCCAGGGTGAAGACGGCGAACCCGTACAGATACATCAGCTTGCGGCCGTGCGCGTCCGCGAGCCGCCCGGCGGGCACCAGGAGAGCGACCAGGGTCAGCAGATAGGCCAGCGACACCCACTCCACGGCCGCCAGGGAGGCGCCGAACTCCGTGCGCAGGCGCTGGTAGGTCAGCGTCACGATGCTGGCGTCCAACTGCCCCATGAATGCGCCGAAGCACACCGTGCCCACGGCCAGCCACCAGGCGTTCGGCCGTGCACGTACCCCCTCGGGACGCGGCCGCTCCGCGGTGAGGAACGCGGACCAGTGCCTCTTGGACGGGTGCCGACTCATGGGAGGAGCCATACCTCGCAGTTTATGCCGGTCACCGAAATATTCTGTTGACGTCCTATTCCGCTGTCGCCGTCGGGCGCCGGTCGGCCGGCCGGCGGAGGCCGCGGTGCGGCACCTGGCCCTGCGGCAGTGCGAGGGGTGGTCCCCGGCACCGGCCGGGTCACCCGCGCGGCTTCGAGCGGTCGATACGCCCGGGGGTACCTGGTCTATGGTGTGCGGGAGAGAGCGAGCGGAGGGCAGCGATGCGTGGGACGCGGCGAGGCGCCATGGGCGCCGCTCTCGCGTTGCTGACCCTGCTGGCAGCACTGTTCTGCGTCACCAAAGCCTCTCCGGCGCCGTCAGCGGCGGCGCACCCCGTGGCGTCGGCCGCCCTTCACGCCGCGGCGTGTCACGAAGCGCTGGACGCTCCCGGTAAGGGGGTGCCTGGCGACGCGGCGGGCACCCCCTGCCTGAAGAAGGCGCAACCCGGGCAGCAGCAGCCGCGCATCGGTGCCCCTCTCGCCCGCGCGCTTCCGGCGGAATCCGGCGACAGGGCGCCGGCGCGGGCACCCGTGCCTGCGGATGTCCTGCGCCGCGGTCCGGCCGAGTCTCCTCCAGACCTCGCCGAACTCTCCGTACGACGCGAGTAGGTATGCGTGCGGTGTCCGCGCGTTCCTGCCCCTACCCGTCGATTCGGAGCGTTTCCGTTGCCTTCCTCCCGTTCCCCACGGGCGGCGTGGGCCGCCCTGCGCCGCTGGCCCCGTCTGCGGTGGATCGCCGTGACGGCGGCCACGCCTGTGGCGGCCCTCGCCCTGGGCGTGCCCACAGACCTCATACCGAACCCGCTGTTCTCCCGCTCGGTGCCGCCGGTGTGGTGGAACTACCCCGTGCTGGTTCTCAGCGCCCTGCTGTCGGCGGTGGTGTTCGCCACCTATGTGCGGCCCCGGTCGGCGCCGGACGGTGACGACGCGACCGGACGGTCCCTCGGGTCGGTGGGTGCGGTGCTGTCCTTCCTCGCCGTCGGCTGCCCCGTCTGCAACAAGGCCGCCCTGCTCCTGCTGGGCACCTCGGGTGCGCTGAGCTACTGGGCTCCCCTGCAGCCCGCGGTCGCGGTGCTCTCCCTCGTTCTCCTGGCCGAGGCCGCGCTGCGGCGCCTGTCCACCGAGTCGGCCTGCCCCGTGCCGCCCGCTGCCTGACCAGGCTGCCTTCCTTCTTGCCTTCCTTCTCCATCGCACACTTCACCCTGGAGGTGCCATGCCTTCCCCTTCGCGTGCCCGTCGCCGCCGCCTCACCTGGATCGCCGCGGGCGGCGGTGCGGCGGCTGTCATCGCCACGCTCCTCGCCTTCGGCGGCGGTTCCGGCGACCCGGGGTCGCAGGGCCGGCCCGTCGTCGTCGTGTCGTCCCCCGCCGACGAGGCGACCCCCGACGAACAGCAGAAGGAACTGCTCGCCCTCGCCCGCAGGGACCCCCACGACCCGCTGGCCCTCGGCCGCCCCGACGCCCCCGTGGTCCTGATCGCCTACGAGGACTTCCAGTGCCCCTACTGCGGCAAGTTCGCGCGGGAGACCAAGCCGGAACTCGTTCGCAGATACGTGGACAAGGGCGTGCTGCGTATCGAGTGGCGCAACTTCCCCGTCTTCGGCGCCGAATCGGAACAGGCCGCCCGCGCGGCCTGGGCCGCGGGACAGCAGGGACGGTTCTGGCAGTTCCACGACATCGCCTACGCCAAGGAACGCCCCCGCAACCAGGGCTATTTCTCCTCCTCCCGGCTGCGCGCGATGGCCCGGTCGGCGGGTGTCGCGGATCTCGACCGCTTCGAGGCCGACATGACGTCGCACGCCGCCGCCGCGGCGGTCAGCAAGGACCGGGAAGAGGGCTACGCGCTGGGAGTGTCAAGCACACCTGCCTTCCTCGTCAACGCCCGTCCCATCCTGGGCGCGCAGCCGCTGAGCACCTTCAGCGCCGCCATCGAGGAGGCCGCCGGGGAAGCCCGGCGATGAGCGGGATCACGGTTGCGACGGCCTTCCTCGGCGGACTGCTGGCCTTGCTCAGCCCGTGCAGCGCGCTGCTGCTGCCGGCATTCTTCGCGTACTCCTTCACCAGCCGCACCCGGCTGTCACTGCGCACCGCCGTCTTCTACGCGGGTCTGTGCACGACGCTGGTGCCGCTGGGCGTGGCCGGCTCCTTCGCCAGCCGCCTGTTCTACGGGCACCGCGACCTGCTGGTCACGGTGGGCGGCTGGACGGTGATCGCACTGGGCCTGGCGCAGATCCTGGGGGTCGGGTTCGGATCCCGCCGCCTGCAGCAGGCGGCCGGCGCCCGCAGAACGGGATCCGCCCTGTCGGTGTTCGCCCTGGGAGCCGTCTACGGTCTGGCGGGCTTCTGCGCCGGTCCCATCCTCGGAGGCGTGCTCACCGTCGCGGCGCTCGACGGCAGTCCGGTGCACGGCGGTCTCCTGCTGGCCGTCTACGCGCTGGGTATGGCCGTGCCGATGTTCGTCCTGGCGCTGCTGTGGGACCGCTGTGAACTCGGACGACGGCGCTGGCTCAGGGGGCGCGCCCTGCGGCTGGGCCCGCTGACCGTGCACAGCACCTCACTGCTCGGGGGAGCCCTCTTCGTCGTGCTGGGGGCGGTGTTCCTGCTCTTCGACGGCACGTCCGCGCTGCCGCCCCTCCTCGACGCCGACACGGAGGCGGTCTGGGAGAACGGCGCCGCGCGGCTCGGCGACGCCGTCTCCGACCGGGCCCTCCTGCTGGTGCTGGCACTGGCGGGCGCGGTCACGGCGGTGGCGGCCGTGCTCAGGCTTCGCCGGCTCCCGGACGAGGAGGGCCGAGAAGACACCGGTCGCTGACCACTGCCGCCAGCGCTCGCCCCGCTCCTTGCCGGGAGCCGGGAGCCGGGAGCAGGTGAGCGCCCCGCTGCGGCGACGGTCACGAACATCCTCGAAGCCCGTTGCACGGGCCGGCGTCGGCCATGTGCGGCGGGGCGGCTCAAGGGCGCTCTCCCCACGCGGCATCCGCCCGGACACCGGGCTCGCCGCCGATCCAGGTCAGTTCCCCCCACGACGCCGGCGACGTCCTCCGCCGAGACGTGCACCGGGACCACGACGGCACCGGCGCCGAGCCCGGCGAGCGACGGGTCGGCAGACCGGGTGCCCGGACCCGTGCCACGGGGCCCTCCGCCGTCCCTTCGGGGCCGGAGCGCAGGCCGCCGTGACCGCCGCATCGGACCCAATGCCACAATGGCGTGCCATGTCTGCCACACCTGCCACAAGGGACCATCGGCTTCGGCGCTGGGAGCAACGCACCGGCGGCTGGCTCATCGGCCTCGCGATGGTCTACCTCACGGCTTATGCGGTGCCCATCCTCGATCCGGAACTGCCACCCGACTTGCGTGACGCGGCCGAAACCGTGACCTTCGCCATCTGGGCGCTGCTGGCCGTCGAGTTCGTTCTGCGCTTCGCCATGGCCGGCAGCCGGTGGCAGTTCGTCAAGGTACGGCTGTTCGACCTGGCCACCCTGATCCTGCCGCCGCTACGCCCCCTGCGGCTGGTGACCATCGTGTTCATGGTGGTGCGGCGCAACGCCTCCACCCTGGGCCGGGTACGGCTGCGTCTCGGCACCTACGTGGCGGCCTGCACGGCTCTGCTGCTGTTCCTCTCCAGCCTGACGATCCTCGATGTCGAGCGGCGCAACCCGGACGCCTCGATCACGACTTTCGGTGACGCCCTGTGGTGGTCGGTGACCACGGTCACCACCGTCGGTTACGGCGACCTCTACCCCACCACCACCGAGGGACGCCTGATCGCCGTCGCGCTGATGGTCGGCGGGATCGCGCTCGCGGGCCTCGTCACCGCGACCCTCGCGTCGTGGTTCATGGACCGGTTCTCCGAACTCCGCGTCACCGAGGCCCAGACGACCAGCGAGATCTCCGCCCTGACGGAGGAGGTCCGCCGACTCCGCGACGAACTGCACGCCCAGCGCTCGGCCCCTCCTTCTCTTCCGTGAAGGTCCGCACACCGCTGGGGACGTCTCTCCAGAGCACGACGCTGGCAGCGCACCCGCCCCGGTCCGCGGCGCCACGGACGGCACCCTCGGCACTCCGGTGCTGTCGCCGGGGCTGCGTTCGCTTTTTCGTCCTCGGCCGGTCACAGCCGACGTAGCATGCTGAGCCGGTTCAGTAGCGCACGGCCTCGGCCACTTCGGCGGTTGTCTTCGCAGGCAGCTCCCGATCGCTTCGTGCGTCTGCGTGGGCGGTGCCCCCCGGCTCGACGGACGAGACCGTCACGACCACCACGGCCACGAGGTCGCCGTCCCTGTCGTGGAAGCCGGCCTGCACGGCGTAGGAGTCGGTGTGCATCCCACCGTTGGTGACGGTGATCCGTGCGGCGGCGTGACCGCTGTCGTCGAGGTGTGTCTGCTGCACGTGCGCGTCGTGGGTGGCAACGATCCCGTCGCGGATCTCGCGAAGTCGCTGCGTTGCCTCTGAGGCTGCGGAGGCCACGGCCGACGTTGCCTCCGACGGTGTGACCTTGTTGTCAGAGCGTCCCGCCAGGGCGAGTGTCAGCGCCGCAGTGGTGGCACCTGCCATTGCCGATGCCCCGGGCTCTCAGCCGAAACGGTCGCGTCATGCCTTCTCCTCCGGATGTGCGGGGCCCTGGTGCGGGTCGGCCCTTGTCCTGTACTCGGGGTACCCAGGCCCGCCCGACAGCCGTCCGTGTCCGGCCCCCCCGTGCTGAGGGCGACCGGTCAGATATCCTGCCGCGCTGCATGGCTCGACCCTCGTGGCAGAGCGGCTCCGTCGTCTCGCGCTTCAGCCTGAAGACGGCCGTCCACTGCCGTCCACTGCCGTCCACTGCCGTCCACGGCCGTCCACTGCCGTCCACTGCCGGCAAGGGCGGGCCTGCGGCTGCCCCCGTGGACGGCGTGCAACACGCGGTCAGCACAGTGTGCGACCGGCCGCAGGAAGGGCCAGGCGGTCGCGTGCTCAATGAGGCTGTATCGCCTGCTCTGCCTGCCGGATGAGCCGGTTGATCCGGTGACGATCCTCGGGCACGAAGGATTGTGCTGCGAGCGTGGCGCGCAGCCGTTCGAGTTGGGTGCTGAGGCCGGAGTGTGGGCCGGGCGGCGCCGTCCAGGCCAGCTCGCACATCATCATCGACACGCGGGCGAGTATCTCGGGCTCCGCGGCGCCGTAACGCAGGGGCTGGCTCACGGCCAGCTGCAAGAGATCGGACAGATACGGACGGTTCAGTATCACGCGGAGCGTCTGCTCGTCCTCGTGCAGCAGGCGAGGGCCGAGCCGGCGGCTTGCCAGTGCACACAGCAGCGCTGAGGTGTACGAGAGGGCGTGGACGGCGGTGGCCGGATCGTTGATCCCTGGGGAGAGCGCCTTGACCGCGACATCGGTGAGCTGGCGGAGCGGGAAGGCGATGTCCTGCTCGTCGGTGCGTTCGGGGCCGGTCATGATCGCGTCGGCGACGCATCGCCGGAAATCCTCCCGGCCGCGCGCGGGCAGGGAGGTGTCGCCGCGGCGCCAGGCGTAGCCGCAGGGGGTGCCCGCGATCAGGAAGCTTCCCGGCGGTCGGTCGATGAGAACGACGGCGTCGGCATCGACGGCCGCCTGCAAGAGCGCCTTTTCGTCCACGCCGGTCAGGAAGCCCGACCGGGAGGCGAGCACGGGCAGAGCGCCGTCGGGGGGTGACGGTGGTGCGGCATGGGCATCAGCGGTCTCGTGGTGGCCGAGCACCCGGTCGATGCTCCGCTGGGCTTCCCGGTGCACCGCGACCAGCATCATCTCCACCCGCAGTTCGCGTGCCAGGTGGGACAGGAACAGTACAAGGGACAGGACGCTCGCCAGGGTCAGGAGGAAGGCCATGGACACGGACAGCTGCGGAACGAATTCCGTCTGCTCGTCCTGACCTCCGTGTACGGTGCGCAGGACGGTGAGCGCATACGTGAATGTCGTCAGGAACAGAGTCAGCGTCGCCTGTACGTAGCGGTCCGCGGAGAACGTACGCAGCAGTCGGGGCGAGAACTGGCTGCTCGCCAGTTGCAGCGCGACCACGGTGAGGGAGAACGTCAGAGCCGTCACCGAGATCAGGGATCCGGCGATGGTTTCGAGCACGCTGCGCGCAGCTTGCGCACCCCCGCTGAACAGGAAGGCGCTGATCCGCTGGGGCATGTCGTGACGGATGCTCTTGTCCAGTTCCGGCAACGCGACGCCGGCAGCGACGGCGACGACGATTCCCAGCGTCGGAAGGGGCCACAGCTGCGAGCGGAACGCCTCACGCATTGGCATCATGGCGTCCCGTGCCCGGCTCGGCGGAACCCATCGGGGGACGAAGCCTCGGGTACCCGAGACCGGGGGGAACGGACTCGACGGTTGCCGACGCTTCGTTCTTGCACCTCGCCGGGCCGGCCAGGGAGCCTTCGGCCCGGGCGTCCCGGACGTGCGGACCGCGACACCCGGGTGCCGCTGGTTGCTCCGAGCCGACGCTCACGCGGCGCTGACCACCACCGCATACCCACCAACACCCACCAGACGCTCGCCCGCGAGTTCCTCATCGGTCGTCGTCAGCCGCCGTACACGGCCCGTCGTCTCGTCGAACTCGACATCGGTGACCTTCCCCACCCATCGGCCCGCCTCGGTGACCACCGGTTTGCCCATGGGGTCGTGGCGACTGTCGAACGCCTCCTCCCGGGGTTCCTTGCTGTCCTGGAGGCTGTCGCCGGCCCGCACGGTCACGGCGTCCGGGCCGAATGCCTCGATCTCCTGCCACGGAAGCAGGTCCCGGTGCTTGTGTCCCTTGAGCTTCAGTGCTGTGACCCGGGCGGGAGACGGCGACACGGAGAGCGCGGTCACGGAGCCGAGAACCTCCGCTGTGGTGAGGCCGACAACGCTGCGGCCACTGGCCTGGGTGAACAGCATCATTCCTCCTCCAGCCGGGAACGAAGCCCGCGTGCGGCCTCGGTGAAGCCTGCGAGGTCACCTGCCGTGAAATCGGCCACGGCGTCAGGGACGACGACGATGTCTCCCGAGACGCCCACCGGCCGGGGCACGGGCAGCAGCATCCGCCTGTGCCGCCCACCGGAGGACTCCACCTCGTAGCCGGCCACGGCCGGCCGCTCACCCGCCTCGATGATCACGTCCACCAACTTGCCCAGCCGTGTGCCGTTCGCGGTCATCACCATGGCCCCCATGACGTCACCCCCGCCGCGCTCGGCCACCTCCGAGGTCTCGTCCTCGCCTTCCAGTGCCCTCTCGTCGCGGATCATCACCGCGTCCTGCCCGAGTCCATGAACGCCCTCTGCGGGCAGTGTCTTCTTCATGGGGCCGGAGAGCAGCCCGCGTCCGGCAAGGGTGAAGCCACGCACGCTCCCGTCCTCGGGCTCGAAGACGACGTCCTTGACCTGAGCGACGTCCTCACCGTCAAGGGTGATCACGGGCTGCTTCACGAGTTCGCTCGCCTTGATGTACTCAGTCACGGCCCATCCCTTTCCCATCCCTCCCCGACCGACGCCCACCGCCCGCGATCACTCCGCCGCTGCGACGACGTCCCTGCGTCACGAGCGCTGAGACGAGCAGTACGGCCAGCACCACCACGGCCACGATGGCCCAGAGCCACCACTCCATGTCCGCACCTCCGGCCGGTCAGATCGAGTGCGTCCTCACCTCCGAGTCCCCAGGCGCCGGTCGCCGAACCCTCCGGAGAGGCCGGACCTTGCGCTCAGATCGAACAGGCGGCGTTCCAGCCCGACAACTCCGTACCCGGTAAGGGTGCGGGAGCGTCCCAGCTTGCTGACCTGGTGGCCGCCATGACGAGGGACCCGGACACAGGTGCCCGGCTCCCGCTCGGGAGGTTCGCTGCGTGACTCGACAGCTCGTCCGCGGCATGGGGCCTGAGTGAATGGGCTGCGTTCGGGACCGAAGCGGCGTGCCCCATGGATGCCGCTTGCCCCCCTCTGGCCGCTACCGCGACCTCGCCCGCCCCGGTGTCCTTCTCGTACACTGCGCCGGCGCCATGGGCTTCGGCTTCGGCACCGTCGTCATTCCCGACACCGAGACCGAAGCCGCAGCCGACTCCACCGCGGCGGCTCTCCGCGTGACCTGCTGCGTCGTGATCACCGCGCCCGCGAGCGGGGCTGGCCCTGGGTCGGCAGGGCAGCCGGTTGCCGCGCCACCCGGGGGCTGCACGGGTAGGCCATGATGCGCTAAGCGTCCACTGAGTGAGATGTCCGAGGGAAGGGCGGGCGGCGCCCGACCCGTACGTACGTCAGGGCGCCCCGTATCCGCCATGCCGCCGCCTTCCAGCAGCGACCCTGGAAGCATGGACACGACGATCACCGCACCCTCGGCATCCTGCGGCACCGCACCATGACGCTCATCCGCACGGACGCGGCCTACCGGACGGCGCAGGTCGTCGTCCGGCAGGTCTCCAGGCTCGGCGTCACCCTGCCGCGCAAGGTCTCCGTCGGTGAACTCACCCACCTCCAGGCGGGCGACATGGGGCGGATCGCCGTGACGCTCACCATCACCGGCCCCGGCGTCGGCGCGGTCGTCGCCTACTCGGCCACCGCCGTCCTGCTGTTCACCATCTCCACCGTCCTCGCCGGCGTGGTCCTGCTGGGCGTCCCGCTGCTCGCCCTCGCGGTCGGTCCCCTCCTCGGCAAGCTGCACGGTGCCGAGGGCACCTACCGGGAACGGCAGGGCGAACTGACGGCTCGCGCCGGCGACATCGTCTCCGGCCTCGGCGTGCTGTGCGGCATCGGCGGCAAGGCCGCCTTCGGCAAGCGGTACCGGGAACGGTCGCAGGCCCTCCTCGCCGACGGCTACCGGGTCGCCTCCTTCACCAGCTGGGTCCAGGCCATCGGCGCCGGCCTGCCGGTGATCTTCCTGGCCGTCGTCACCTGGATCAGCGCCAGGATGGCCGCCGGCGGAACGATCACCGTCGGTGAGATGGTCGCCGTGTACGGCTACGTCGCCGCGCTCCTGGTTCCCGTGTCGTTCTTCATCGAGGGCGCCGACGACCTGCCCCGCGGCCTCGTCGCCGCGCGACGGGTGATCGCCATCGCCCACCGCCTGCAGACCGCGCACGACGCCGACCGCGTCGCCGTGGTGGAAGACGGCCGGATCGTCGAACTCGGCTCACACGACGAGCTGGTCGCGGCCGGCGGACCGTACGCGGCGCTGTGGCGCTCCTGGCACGGCCGGGGCGCCACAGCGGACGAGGGTCACGCGGGCTGACCCCCGCGTTCCCTTCCCGCACGACACCTATCGCATCCGGTTCCACGAGAACGAATGGGGACGTCGCAGTGCCGGAGGACGAGAAGAGCAGGGGCGGCGCGAAAGGCACGTACAAACTCGCCTGCCTGCCTGCCTGCCTGCGCTGCGACGTCGAACTCGAACTGGCACTGGTGTACCGGTGCCCGAACTGCTCCGGGGCACTGGAGCCGCGCCACACCCTCCGCGTCGCGGCGCGCCGCGACCACGGATCCCCCGAGCGGGCGTACTTCGACTTCCTTCGGCTGAGCTCGCCGGACTTCCTGGACGACGGCATCACACGCCGTACGCCCTGCCGGCGGGCCCCGAGGCTCGGCGCCGCCATCGGCGTGCCCGGCCTCTGGACGAAGGACGAGTCGCGGCAGCCCACCGGCACCACCAAGGACTGACTGGCCTCGGTCGTGCTGGCCGTGTTCCGGCAGTTCGGGATCAAGGAGTTCGTCGGGTCGAGCACGGGCAACAGCTCCACCGCCCTCGCCCGCGCGGTACGCAGGGACCCCGCGATGCGCGCCCACTTCTTCTGCGGCGAGGACTTCGTCACCAACCACGATGTGCCCGACCACGCCAGGACCTCGCTCACCGTGGTTCCCGGCACCTACGTGGACGCCTCCGCGGAGGCCAGCCGCTTCGCCGCCGAACAGGGGCTCCACCTGGACGCCGGGTTCTTCAACTGGGCGCGGGGCGAAGGGCTCGAGCTGGCCTACCTGGAGGCCCTCGACCAGATGGACCGCACGCCCGACGTGATCGTCCAGGGCATCAGCAGCGGCATGGGACTGCTCGCCGCTCACAAGGGCATGCGCGAGTACCCGCTGACCGGCGCGATCGACCGGATGCCGCGGTTCCTCATGGTCCAGGAGGAGTCGTGCGCGCCCGCCGCCACCGGCTGGCGGGAGGGCCGGCGTGAACTGACCGCCGCCGACCGGATCGACCGGCCCGAGGAGCTGGCCACAGCCATCCTTCTCGGGGACGGCGCACCGTACTACCCGTACCTGTACGACATCGCGTCGGAGACCGGGGGAGCCGTCGGCTCGGCCTCACGCCGGGAGCTGGTCGAGGCGAGGACGATGCTGCGGGAACTCGAGGGCCTCGACGTGTGCTACGCCGCGGCGGCGACGATCGCCGCGGTACGCAACGGGGCGGCCGCCGGGCGGATCGGCGAGGACGCGACCGTACTCGTCAGTCTGACCGGGCGCAGCCGGACGGACGCACCCGCCTGAGCCGGGGATCCGAGGACGGGGGAGAGACACATGCTCGCTGCGGGAACGGGAGACCGATGACAGACCAGCAGTTCGACGAGTACGCGGATCAACGGGGCCGTGACCCACTGCATCGCGGCGTGAACGTCATGGTGCCGCCGCATAACAGTGGATGGCCACCGTCTGATGCGGGCTCCATCGTTGCTCGACCGTGGCCATCAGTTCCCATCCCAGCCGCTCGTACAGGGCTACCGCGGCCGTATCCGCGGTCACGACGTCAAGCACAGGATGCAGGCCACGGCGTTGTGCTTCCTCCATGGCCCGGCTCATCAGAAGTGCGCCGATTCCGTGTCCCCTGGCCTGAGGAGCGACGAACAGCCGGCTGACAACTGCGGCCAGCTCCCTCCTCACGCCGTGCCGCTCGCTCCATAACTGAGCGGCCAGATCGCCTTCCCTGCTTCGAGACAAGCTGACATGGCCGACGAGACGGCCGTCGAGTTCCGCGATCCAGGATCCCAGCAAGGACGCATGTGATAGCCACTCGCCAGGCCGTTCCGGCCAGTTCACCGGATAGCAGTCACCCTGATGAACTTGCGCGAGGACTCGCACGCACTCCTCAAGGTCGCCCTCAGTTCGATGCCGGACCGAACGGCCTGACCGCTTGCCGGACGACCCGGAGCTCTCGTCGTTCACCTCGGAATAGAAGCACGGATAACGAACCCCAACCGGCTGGAACAAGCCAGATGATCAGGCTTTTGCGGCGCGAGCGTCCGCGAAGGGACACCGCGTGTGATGACCTCTACAGGTACATCAGCGGCTGCCTCTCGACCCTGCCAGGACGTCCCGCATCACCCACTTGCGCAGTACGTCCGGCACGACGACCGTGCCGTCCGGCTGCTGATGCTGTTCGAGGATTGCGGGCAGCAGTCGGCTGGTCGCCAGGCCCGATGCGTTCAGCGTGTGGACGAAGGCTGACTTGTCCTGGCGCGGCCGGTAGCGGATGTTGCCGCGCCGTGCCTGGTAGTCGCGTGCGTTCGACACCGAGCTGACCTCGGCGTACGAGTCGATGCTGGGCAGCCGCACCTCCACGTCGAAGGTCTTCGCCATGGCGGTTCACAGGCTCCACTAGGCGGCGATCGGCCGGCGGAATGGATCGGAGGGAGACCTGGCCGGCAGTGTGGGGTGGCTTCGAGATCGGCTTGCTCCTTGCCATCGGCCGGAGGGCCAATTGGGACTTCGGCTCGACATTGGTTTCTTGTGAGTGGGTGGCGCCCGTCGCGTTCCACCGCCAAGCGTCACTGCGAGGGCGAATCAATGATCAGAGGAAACGCCGGTTTGGCTAACCGGCGATGTGCGGCTGTGTTGCGCGCCGCCGGATCAGATGACGGATCTTGTTCGTCCTGGTGGTCGGGTGGTCGAGCCCTGCTGTGGTGAGCGTCACGAGAGTCTTCGGGAGCCGTTGCGTACGCTGATCGCGGCCGTTCGTGAGGGGCACTCCCGGGGGCGTGAGGGCGACCCCGCGTGCCCCTTCCGACCTCTGATGCACCGTCAGAAAAGTCGGCAGTCGGTCAGCGTGGGTCCTGAAAAACCTAGGGAAAGCTGCCCGGGCGCGCGACTCGTTGTAGGGTGTGGAAACAGCCCTTGACCTGCAAAAACGCAGGCAGGGAGCCTACTTGTGGGAGTACCCCGATGTTGCGTACCATGTTCAAGTCCAAGATCTAGCGTTTGGGTGTTTCCGCAGTTCAGAGCCCTGATTGCCGCCTCCAGGTCAGCAAAAGGTCAGCATCAGGCCGGACGGTGTCCGGCTTGCTGACCTGCACCGCGGCAGGGGGCCTGCTGCCCTGCCCTGCGACTATTCCCGGCGCGGGGACGGATTCGGCGGGAAGGCCAGGCCGGTGACGTTGCCGGCCTGGACGATCGGGCCGTGCTGGGTGCCGCCGGAGACGGTGTTGTGCACCGTTGCTGGGCGGCCCGCTGCGGCCGCCAGTCGGCGCAGCGACGCCCCGAGAGCACTCAGTTCCTCGCCGGTGAGCGCCCCGGCTTCCACCAGCCCGCAGAGACGAGTCTGCCACTCGGCCGCGATGCCGGACGCGGCGCGCCCGTCCGCCGCGGTGCCCGTGAGGAGCAGCCGCGCACGCGCGTCGTCCAGGCCGGTGATCGCGACGGTGTCCGCGCCCGCACGTGCCAGGAACCGGCTCATCAGTGCGCGGGCGTGAGTCCAGGAATCGGTGACCATGAGGGAGACCAGGGTGGTGGCCCCCGATGCCGCCATCGCGGCCAGTTCTGCGTCCATCGCGTCCTCCTGGATGCGCAGGGATGAAATCTTCAGGTCGACGGTCAGACCGTGTCGGTCGACGGCCCGGGGTCGGACGCCGGTTCCGCCCCGGTCTCGGGAGCGAGAGGTCTCGGCGGATCGAATCGGCGTAGGAGGTCCTCCGCTGTCTCGTGGCGGTTGTGCTGCTCGACGAGCTGCGAGAACTGTCGGGCCAGCATCGCCCGCCGGTCGTCGTCCTCCGTGAAGCCCATAGCTTCGAAGAACCCCGACAGGTGGTCTGCAGCCGAGGGCTCACGGGCTGGGA
The DNA here is from genome assembly GCF_042678285.1 of Streptomyces caeni. Classification (NCBI taxonomy): domain Bacteria; kingdom Bacillati; phylum Actinomycetota; class Actinomycetes; order Kitasatosporales; family Streptomycetaceae; genus Streptomyces; species Streptomyces caeni. The sequence goes on along the minus strand of NZ_JBHUDX010000079.1, from coordinate 56,069 downwards.
GATCGGCAGACTCCGTGCCGATGTCCGGCGTCCAGGGTCCTCCTGGCCGGTTCGGCAGCATCTCGAGCAGGCGCTCGGGGATGTCGGCGTCGTTGGCAGCGGAGGTCAGCTGCGCCAGCAAGGGGAGGTCGGCCACGGTCTTGGCCACGTGCTCGTCGTTCCTGGTGAGCCACCACACGACGGCGCTGCCGGTGTCCTTGAGGGCGTCCTCGCCCAGATACCGGCGCTTGCTCTGCTCGTACTTGCGCTGGTGCTCCCAGACCGCCTCGTCCTTGCGCACGCCGGCGAGCCGATCCAGACGCTCCTGGTCCTCGTCGGGCAACGTGAGGTTGATGTCCTCCGCCATCGCCCGGAGGTGGCCCGTGGAATCCGGGCACATGCGGCTGAGGGCGCCACCGAGTTCGTGCTGAAGGAGCGAGGCGTGGCCGGGTTCCCGCTTCTCGGTAATCGCGCGGGCCCGGCTGAGGACCGCGTCGACGGCGAGGCCGGCCGGGTTGACGACCGTGGCGCGCCCCGGACCGTCGGCGAAGCACCACCGTACGGTCGCTGAGAAGACGAAGTGGTAGTCGTCCCAGAGGCTCGGGAGCGCGACTCGGTTGACGCGGTACTCGGTTCGCTCCACCGGGGCAGCCGTGAGCTGCTCCTCGAAGCTGACCGGCACCGGGCCGCGGCGCTGCGAGGCCACCCGGAAGGTCACCGCGGGCAGCACGAGAAGAAGCGCGGCCAGCGCCGGCCAGGTCCAGCCGGGCCATCGCTGCACCAGGCCGACGATGGTCAGCAGCAGGCCGCACATAACAGTGAGGAACACGGTCGTCGTCTTGCGTGCGGTCGTCATGATCGCCCCCTTCTGGCCGATGCAGACGGGGCGGCAGGACCGAGGTTCTGTGCCACGCCGATTTTGTGGAGCAACAGATCGGTCGTCTCGGTGGAGTGGGCGCCGGCGCCCGGAGAAGTGAACTCCGCCTGGCGTGCGGACGCGTACAACGCGGCGAACGCCGCGCCCCGGTCCTCCCCGCATCGGTCGGCGGCAGCGACCAGCAGGTCGAGGAGGACCTCCCCCCGGTCACCGGCGCCCTCGGCCGCCCAGTGCAGCCAGCTCTGTATCTCTGCCCGTGGTGCCACGCGTCGGCCTTCCGGCCGCGACACCGCGTGGGTCAGCACGGCACGCCAGCACGTGATCAGCGAGCGTCGTACCCCGTCCTCGTCGACCAGGGCGCGAGTGGTGACGGAGCGGTCCGTGAGCGGCTCCGGATCGCTGACGCGCAGAAAGATGGCCGGGTCGGTCGGTGCGAGGTCGCCGCGTGCCAGCCGGTCGAGCAGCCTTCGGCGTAGCCGTCGGCTGCCGGCCACCAGGTGGCACAGGGCCTGCAGCGCATGGGCCGTGCCGCGCTCACGCCGGGCGAGATGGTGCAGCCGGATCAGGGCGTGATCCGGATGGTCCAGCGCGAGGACGTCGGCGCAGACCTGGACCAGCACCTGGGCGAACTCACCGGTCAGCCGGCGGTACGCGCACCACTGGTAGATCCGCTCGCGGAAGTCCCTGCCATGGGCGGGGTCCGCGAGACCGCAGGTGAGCGCCTGGACCGCGGCCTCCGACCGGGCTCTGCCCGCTCCCTGTGCGCTCCACCGTTCGGCGAGCGCGGCGAGCGCGTCGGGCCGCCCGGTTCGCAGATACTCACCCGCCAGCCGGGCCACCAGGCCGTCGCGGACGTCCGGCACGAGATACGGGTCGCTCGACTCGACGACCCGCGCGGCCCACGCGCCGAGGTGCGGCCGCAGGTCGGGCATGTGGTCCCAGAAGTGGGCGCGGACGGCGGAGTCGTAGTCCAACTCGGTGAACCGCACGCGACCGTCCGGCCCGGGGCGGGCCGAGATTTCCGACAGCCGCTGGGCGAGGTCCTTGCGCTGGAGGAGCGGAGTCTCCTCCTCGGGGGCCCCGACCGTGCTCAGCAGAAGTGCGGATGCCCGGTGGACGACGTCGGCGTGCGCGCCGTGGAGCATGGACACGGCGACCATCAGGGCGCGTTGGGAGGCATCGTGCAAACCGGCGACGCGGTCGGCGACTTCGGCGCGGCGCCCGGCGCGCGCACGTTTCGCGGCCGCGCACCACTCGGGGAATCCCTCGCCGGGTCCGGCCGTTTCGCGGGCACGGCGTATGCGGTCGGCGAAGTCGGCGATCTCCCGCATGGGTTTGCGTTCGCTCAGGAACTCGTCGACAGTGACGTCGTTCCGGAGAAACTGCTCGCACGGCACGCCGTGGGCGCGCAGGTGTCGTCTGAGAACCTCCATGGGGAAAGCTGGCGGTTCGATCTCGACACGGAAGTGCTGCAGGTCGGGATCGAGAGCCCCTTCGTGCGGCATGACGACGACGAGATGGGCCCGCCGCTCGCGCACCGTCTGGCGCAGGGCGGGAAGGCCGCCCCGGGCCGCATGCCACAGACCGGCCTCCGCGGTGGACAGGTCGAGCAGCAGCCGGTCGCCCGGGTCGACGAAAGCCGGGTCGTACAGCGGCAGCTCGTCCCGCTCGGCGGGCAGGAGTTCGCGGAAGGCACCGCCGGGACGGTGGTGTTCGCGCAACAGTACGCGAGCCGTGGCCGAGCGGCCGCTGCCGGGAGCACCGTCGAGGATGACGGTGCCCCTCTCCTCGAGCGTGTCGCGTGCCCTTCCCATGTTGACCGGAGCGACTAACACCCCCCGGGTCCAGCGCAGTTGGTCATCGGGAAGCTGCCGGAAGACCGGCTTTCGGGGTTCGTGGGCAGCGGAGCCGAGGTTGACGTAGATGTGGCCGTCGCCCGTGTGCGTGACGCCCCGCGTGCTCTCGACCCGGGTGGTGTGTTCTGTGCTCACCGTCGTTCGCCCTGGGGCCGCTCCGGCTCCCCGAACCGCTGGTGGACGTCCCCGTGGTGGTCGCCCTCGGTGTACGTCGTCCCGGTGCCCGAGATGTAGCGGTCGCCCGACACATGGCGTGAGTTGTTGTAGATGCTGCCGCTGCCCGTGTGGACCGTGCCGTGGGAGTTCTTCACGATCGTGCCGCCGACGTCACCGCTGAAGTCGCCCGCTTGGACGGACGTTCCACTCACGTCCCCGATCGAGTTGTGCACGCTGGTCGACGTCGGCGACGGCTCGCCGGGCTCGATCAGGTCCCGCAGCTCGGGCACCAGCTCGGCGACCAGATCGCCGATACGCCGGATGCCGGCCTCGGTGTCGTGGGTGCTGTCGAACGGTACGGACTGCAGATCGGCGAGCCGCGCCAGCTCAGGGGGCATGGCCGCTTTGTTCAGCCGGTCGGTCTTGCGGCCGTCCAGCACGGGAACGACGATGAGCCCGCACTCGAAAGCGGCCTCGATCTCCTTGCGCACCCAGTCGTCGGGATCTTGCAACCGACTGCGGAAGTTCGCCCAGTCCGGTCCTATGACGGCCAGCAGCACGCAGCTGTGGCGTAACGCGGTCAGGAGAACCTCGGGGTAGGCCTCCCCTGGGGTGATGGACCTGGACGCGCGGAAGACGCAGTCCTGGCCGAAGCGACGTGACAGCTCCTGGTCGAGGAGGGCCGCGGTCCGCTCGCCGTCGCCGGTGCGGTAGTTGATGAACACGTGGGGCATGCCAGTGACTCCTTCAGATGGTGGAGGGGCGCGACAACGTGCCGAGTCGCGGTCCCAGCCGGCGTACGGAGGAATGGTTCGCGTGGCGCGCCAGGGCGCGGGCGAGCCGTCTCAGGTCGGTCGTGACCGTGGCGGAACCCACGGCCTCCACTCCGTCGAGCAGGGGCGCCGCCAGGTCGCAGGCGTGGTCGATCTCGCCGGCCGACGCGTAGGCGAGTGCGCGGCGGACGCCGTACCTGACCTGGGTACGAACCGCGTCCTCGCCGACCAGGGCGAGTTGTCGGTCCAGTTCCTCGCTCGCCTCCCGCGGCTGTCCGAGATCGACCAGGCACCAGCCGGTGACCATGCCGACCGGATCGGGAAGGTGCATGGTGCCGATCACCGGCTCGTCGGTCCCTTCGTCCTGGAGAGAAAGAAGCGCACGCGTGCGGTCCAGCGCGTCGAGACAAGCCCGGCGGTCACCCGCCAGGGCGTGGCCCTGGGCTTCGCGCTGTGCAGCGAGCCCGCGTATCCGCGGGGGCAGGGCCCTGCTCTGTGCGCGACGGGCCAGAGCGACTGTCTGCTCGGCGTCGTCCCGGTACAGCGTGATCAGGGCCCGGCGGACCAGCGCGTAACCCGCCAGTGCCCGGTCGCCGCCGGCGGCCGCCAGATCGACCGCGCGCTGCGTCCACCACAGAGCCGCCCGCTCGTCCCCGGTCTCCTGCACCAGCCAGCCGACGTATTCGGCGTACCGGGACCCAAGGGCCAGCAGGTGGCGACGGGTGCCGCTGTCACAGTGGGCGGACAGTTCCCGCAGGGTATGGGTCTGTGCGATCAGAACGGGCAGGAGTAGACCGGGCGCCACCGTCTGGCCGAGTCTGCGGTAGTGGGTGAACAGCGAGCGGGAGGCTTCCACCATGTCCGCGCCCGCGACTGGCGAGGCCGGGCCCGCGCTGTCGGACCGCCACGCCATCAGCGAAGCGGCACCCGCGCCTATGGCATCCCGTCGACTTAAGGGCTGGAAGGTGTTCGGGCCGTCCGGCGACAACTGCATGATCCAGTCCTCCTCGTGGACAAAGCCCGGCGCCGGATCGACGGGCGGGTCGGTGGTCTCTGGTGCGAGCAGGGACAGCAGGGCCCCGCCGGCCCCGAGGGCGGCGTCACACAGGCGGGCGAGATCACGGCTGGGGGCCTTCAGGCCCCGTTCCACCTTGCTCAACTGCACCTTGCTGTAGTGCACGGAGCCGGACAGGGCGGTGAGGCTGAGCCCTGCTTCCAGACGCCGCTTCCTCAACTCCTCGCCGAACCCGGTGGACGGCTGTGGCACGGAAACCTCCAACCCCTCCCGCCATCGGCCGAGTCGGCGCTGCACGTAGCGTGCGGCAGTCTGGCCGGGGCGGACAAGACGATCGATGCTGTTTCCCGTTTCCTTCTCCGACAGGGGAACGCGACATGCGCGGCAGGGAGGACCGGAGAAACGGATTATCTGGAAGTCGTGCCGAAAAGGGAGGCGATCGTGCGCTCGACCACCCACCGGATGACGTCCAGGCCACTGCCGTGGTCCTCGCCACGCTCGGCGATCACCGGTGTGATGCCGAGAGCCCGCACCAGGCGGCGGTACTTGTCATGGTCGCAGCCGCGGTCTGCGAGCAGGGCATCAGGCCGTCGGCGCGGGCGGCAGACCGGTCCCGCTACCCGCGGGATGCCCTGACCGTCGCCCGCCGGGTCCCCTCTCGTCCACTGCGCCGGCGCCATGGGCCTCCTCGGGACCGTCGTCATTCCCTACGCCGAGACGGAAGCCGCAGCCGACTCCATCGCGGCGGTCCTCCGCGTGACCTGCTGTGCCACGATCACCCGCGCCCGCGAGCGGTGCTGGTCCTAGGTCGGCAGGGCAGCTGGTTGCTACGCCACCTGGGGTTGTACGGGTAGGCCATGATGAGCGTCCGAGGGAGGGGCGGGCGGCGCCCGACCCGTACATACGGCAGGGGAGCTCCGTTTCCGCCATGCCGCCGCCTCCCAGCAGCGATACTGGATGCATGGACTCGACGATCACCGCCCCCCGCGCCGAGGTACTGCGGGACCGCTACCGCAGCCGACTGCCCGAGCGCTTGCATGAGCTGGCCGGCCCCGTCGAGGGCAATGTGGACCTGCCGCTCCACATCGTCTGGTCCGGGCGGACGAGCTACAGCCTGGACCGTCCGAAGTCCCGCATGACGCTCTACCGGACCGTCCTCGCCGAAGGACTGAGTGAGGACCTGGTGGCCCTCCTGCACCACCGGCTGCTCGCGGATCAGTGGCCCGTGCTGCGGCGCTTGATCAGTCCCTACATCCGCGAGGTCTGGGAGGACGCCTTCCCCGAGCTGCTCCGCACCGCTCCGGCCGACACGGCCGCCGCGTGAAGCTCACTCCGCTCCACGAGCGTCTCCTCGCCGACATCCTCGACCTCGGCTCCCCCTACCCCCTGGTCCTTACCGGCGGATATGCCGTGCAGGCCCACGGCCTGGTCGAACGCTTCAGCCGTGACCTCGACGTCGCCACCGAGAACCCCGCTCCGATGCAGGAGATCATCGCCTCACTCACAGCGGGCCTCAGCGCGCGCGGATGGCGTACCACGCACGTCCAGACCGATCCGCTCAGCGGCCGGTTCCTCGTCACCGATCCGGACACCGGCGAGGAGTGCGAGGTCGACGTCCTCAAGGAGGCGTTCTGGGCTCCGCCCGCCCAGACCCCCTACGGCCCCGTTCTTTCCCTCGACGACGTGATCGGCACCAAGGTCCGTGCCCTCGCCGACCGCGGCACCGTCCGCGACCTCATCGACGTCCAAGCTGCCTCCCGCCACCGCTCCACCGCCGACCTCGAATCCCTGGGCCGCCGTCGTGCCCACGACGAGTTCAGCCTTGAAGACCTCCGGGACAGGCTCATTGGCGCGGAGTGGTACGAGGATGAGGACTACACCGCGTATGGGCTCACCTCCCGCCAGATCGACGAACTCAAGGCGTGGGCACTGGAGTGGGCGGAGGATCTGGGTGCGCGGATCCATGACGAGAACGCCTGAGAAGGGGGCATCGCGCGGGGCAGCTGAGCGATGCCCCGCAGTGGACTCACGGCGAAGCTGGGCTGAGGTAACGGTCAAACACTGCATCCCGCTCCCGCTCCCAAAGACTGTCCGCGAAGCCGGATCCGCGGGCCGATAGGCCGGCCGCAGATCTCGGACCCGGTCCTTGAGCACGGTCAGGCTGCGGTCCCAGCCGATCCGCTCAACGATCACCGTCGCCGGCATATCGGGCCACTGCTCGAGCGGTTCACGGATCTGCGGCTCGACCGCGTCCACGATCGAGCCCTTCGGCGCCCGCTGGTACTTCGGCGGCGCGTCGTCCGCGATCGCCCTGCAGACGGTGTTTCTCGAGATCCCCGGCTTCCTCGCGGTCGCCCGCACCGGCATCCGCTCGGCCCGGTGAAGCCGGCGGAGCTCCGCCCAGTCCTCCACGCTGATCACCACTCCTCCCGGCCTGACTGAACGAGTTTCGGCAATCTGCGCAGCGCCCGGCCAATCGCCCTGCCGCTCGATCCGGTCGGGCACGAAGAGGTCAGGCTGCTCGTACAGGTTCGTGCGCAAGAACCGCAGCCGCCGTACCCGTGCCTCGTCTGCCTGCTACTGAGCAAGGTCCTCCCGTGTGCTCTCCGAGAGCGCCAGTTCTACACGGGCAGTCAGACACCGGTACCTGGTGGCGCGAGGCGGCGGGGTGGCTTGAACATTTTCGGGGCCCGGTGCCGAGGATGGCCCAGTGCTCGAGGCAGCGCCTGTCTACCTGAAGTGTCGTCAGGCAAGTCAGCATCCGGTCAGCATGAGCCGCCGGCCTTTCCTGGAGGATTGCTTGAACAGGCGCCGGTGCGGCGCGAAAGCCCAGGCGTGAAGCCGTCTCGCCCGAGCGGAGCGATGTTCCTCACAATTCTCGACCGGCGTGTTCCGGTGTACAGTCGACACCGCCCTTGACCTGCAAAAAGCAGGCAGGGAGCCGTCTTCCAGGAGTCCAAAGTGCTGCGTACTCTGTTCAAGTCCAAGATCCACCGTGCCACCGTCACCCAGGCCGACCTGCACTACGTCGGATCCGTGACCATCGACGCGGATCTCCTTGACGCCGCCGATCTGCTGCCCGGCGAGCTTGTCCACATCGTGGACATCACCAACGGCGCCCGCCTGGAGACCTACGTCATCGAGGGGGAGCGCGGATCCGGCGTCATCGGCATCAACGGGGCCGCGGCCCATCTCGTCGAACCCGGCGATCTGGTGATCATCATCAGTTACGCCCAGGTCTCCGAGGCCGAGGCACGGTCCCTGAAGCCGCGGGTGGTGCACGTGGACGCCGACAACCGGATCGTGGCCCTCGGAGGCGACCCGTCCGCGCCGGTGCCGGGGTCGGACCAGAAGCGCAGCCCGCAGGCCGTCGGGGTCTGACCCGACGGGACGAACGCGTCCGATGACCGCCTCGGCATACCCGCCCGAGGGCACGCTCGCCCTGCTGCACACCTCGCCCCTTCACATCCCCGTCTTCGAGGCCCTGCGCGACGACGCCCATCCGGGGCTCGGGCTGCGGCACCTGGTGGCCGAGGAACTGCTGGACCGGGCGCGTGAGCAGGGCCCCGCGGCCGTGGCCGGCGACGTCCGGCGCCTCCTCGGCGAGGCGGCCGCGGCGGGCGCCGGCGCCGTGCTGTGCACCTGCTCGACCATCGGCGCGGTCGCCGAGCGCACGGCCGTCGCAGTGCCCGTGTCCCGGGCGGGCCGGCCGATGGCCGCCGCCGCGGTGGCGGCCGGGG
>NZ_JBHUDX010000079.1:0-47654 GCF_042678285.1 Streptomyces caeni | reverse complement strand
CGTGGTGCTCGCCACCGTGGAGAGCACCCTGGGGCCGACGGCGGCGCTGATCCGGGAGGAGGCCGCCGGACGCCCGGCCGAGGTGCGCACCCTGCTGGTGGAGGGCGCGTGGGACCGGTTCCGGGCGGGGGACACGGAGGGCTGCGTCCGCGCGGTGGCCGACGTCGCCGACACCGTCACGGACGCCGATGCGATCGTGCCCGCCCAGGCGTCGATGGCGCCGGCGCAGCAGCTGACCACCGCCACCGTGCCGGTGCTGTCGAGCCCCCGGCCGGGACTGGCGGCGGCAGCCGCGGAAGTGGTGGCTCGCGGTGCCGCCCGCGGCGGTGGCCGTAGGAGGGCCGTGGCCCACCCGGTCCCGCCCCGTCCCGCGACGGGGTGAGTTTCCGTGGGCGGTCCGGGTACCCGGGGGAGGAGTCCAGGGCCGACGCAGCAACTGGCTGGAGGACACGATGACGCGTCCGCTCCCCGATCCCACGCAGCCGGGGCAGCCCCCCGGACCGGGACCGACTCCGGGCCCGGAGCCGGTCCCCGAACCGGGCCCCGCACCGCGACCGGAACCCGTGCCCCCGGCTCCGGGACCCACACCTCCCGGTCCGGCTCCCGTCCCCGGTCCGGGCCCTGATCACCCGGAGCCCGGTCCGGAACCGGTGCCGAACCCGGAGCCGCGGCCGACTCCGGAGCCGCCCCCCTCCCCGATCCCCGAACCGCCGGGCCCCGAGCCCGTTCCCGAACCCGAACCGGGACCGCCCCTGAAGTGAGGGCCGCTCACGCGGGCGGTGAAGGCGGCCCTTCCGGCCACCGGTACACGGCGACCGGGCCCGCGGCCGCAGCCCCGGACACGGGCGGCGCGGCGGGACCCCGCACGGGAAGGCCGCCGCGCCTGCGCCGTCGCGCGCTCCCTACGCCTCGACCTCCGACCGGTCCCCGCCCCACAGCGTGTGGAACGAGCCCTCGCGGTCCGTCCGCCGGTAGGTGTGCGCCCCGAAGAAGTCGCGCTGCCCCTGAGTGAGCGCAGCGGGCAGCCGGTCGGCGCGCAGGGCGTCGTAGTAGGCGAGCGCCGCGGCGAAACCGGGCGCCGGGACGCCCTGGCGGGTCGCCGCGACGAGCACCTCGCGCCAGTCGTCCTGGGCCGCCGCGATCTCCTGCGCGAACGTCTCGTCCGCCAGCAGGCTCGGCAGGTCCGCGCGGGCGTCGTACGCGGCGCGGATGCGGTCCAGGAACGCGGCGCGGATGATGCAGCCGCCGCGCCAGATGGAGGCCACCTTCCCGAGGTCGATGTCCCAGCCGTACTCCTCGCTGCCCGCCGCGATCTCGTGGAAGCCCTGGGTGTAGGACACGATCTTCGACGCGTACAGCGCCTGCTCCACGCGGTCCGCGAAGGCTGCCGCCTCGGCCTCGCCCAACGGCGACGCCTTCGGCCCGGCCAGTTCCCGCGAGGCCGCGCGCAGGGCCGCGTGCCCGGACAGCGAGCGGGCGAACACCGCCTCCGCGATGCCCGACACCGGCACCCCCAGGTCGAGCGCGATCTGGACGGTCCAGCGGCCCGTTCCCTTCTGCTCCGCCCGGTCCTGGACCACGTCCACGAACGGCTTGCCCGTCGCCGCGTCCACGTGGGAGAGCACCTCCGCCGTGATCTCGATCAGATACGAGTCCAGGCGGCCGGTGTTCCAGGTGCGGAAGATCTCCGCGATCTGCGCCGGGGAGTAGCCCGCGACGTCGCGCAGCAACTGGTACGCCTCGCCGATGAGCTGCATGTCGGCGTACTCGATGCCGTTGTGGACCATCTTCACGAAGTGCCCGGCGCCGTCGGGGCCCACGTGCGTCACACACGGCGCCCCGTCCTCGGCCTTGGCGGAGATCTTCTCCAGCATCGGTCCGAGGGACGCGTACGACTCGGCCGAGCCGCCCGGCATGATGCTCGGCCCGTGCAGCGCGCCCTCCTCGCCGCCGGAGATGCCCGTGCCGACGAAGTGGATGCCCTGCTCCCGCAGTTCCCTCTCCCGGCGGCGGGTGTCCGCGAAGTGGGCGTTGCCCCCGTCGATGATCATGTCGCCGGGCTCCAGGAGCGGGGCGAACTCCTGGATCACCGCGTCGGTCGGCCCGCCCGCCTTCACCATGATGATCAGACGCCGGGGGCGCTCCAGCGCCGCCACGAACTCCTCCGCGGTCTCGGTCGCCACGAAGTCGCCCTCGTGCCCGAAGTCCTTCACGAGGTCGTGCGTCCGTGCCACGGTGCGGTTGTGCAGGGCGACCGTGTAGCCGTTGCGCGCGAAGTTGCGGGCGAGATTGCGGCCCATGACCGCGAGACCGGTGACGCCGATCTGGGCTGAAGTGCTCATGGCGGTTGGCTCCTGAAGTCCTGGAATCGGCGGTGCCGGTTCGTCCTGACGACATCATCAACGGGGCTGGTGACGGTGGTGACCGTCAGTATCGCCCGGTGACCATCCTTACGTGCCGGTACACCCGCCGCACACCCGGACCTCCCGGCGCGGGGCACACACATCCGGTCGCGCCCGCGCAGGCCGTCCCGCGGCGTCCCCGCGAACGCCTTCCGGTCGCGCCAACAGGGGGCGGTTCCCGGCCGGTTGACGCGCCGGAGCGGCCGGTTGCCGCCTTGTCATGGCCTGTTCGCGACGGTTACTTTTGCCGCTCCTGACGCATTGTCGAGGGGGTTTCCATGGCCGTACGCGGCCGGCACCGCCGGTATCAGCCGACAAGGATCAACCGCGCCTCGCTCACCGTCACGGCGGGCGGCGCCGGCATGGCCATCCCGCTCCTCGGCACCGGCGTCGCGCACGCGGCCGACATCGGCACGTGGAACAAGGTCGCCGCCTGCGAGTCGAGTGGCGACTGGAGCATCAACACGGGCAACGGCTACTACGGGGGACTGCAGTTCACCCAGTCCACCTGGGAGGCGTACGGCGGCACGGCCTACGCCCGCCGCGCGGATCTGGCCACCAGGGACCAGCAGATCGCCGTGGCCGAGAAGGTCCTCCAGGGGCAGGGCCCCCACGCCTGGCCGGTCTGCTCCGAGCATGCCGGTCTCACCCGCTCCACCGGTGCCACCCCCGGCAACGCCCGGACGTCCGGGGCCTCCCCGCAGACCGCCAAGCGCTCGGTGCGTGATGTGAAACCGCAGACCACGCCCCAGTCGCAGGCGGGCGCCGCCGAGATGTACACCGTGGTGCGCGGCGACACCCTCACCGGCATCGCCGCCTCCCACCACGTCGAGGGCGGCTGGCAGCGGCTGTACGAGACCAACCGCACGACGGTCGGTACGGACCCGGACCTGATCCTGCCCGGCCAGCGGCTGCACCTGCGGGCCAAGGCCCCGGCCCGCCCGGAGCCGCACCCCGCACGGGGCCACGAGCCGCACAAGACCTCCACCCCGGCCAAGTCGCCCGCCCGGAAGTCCGCTTCGGGCCACGTGGCCGCCAAGCACTCCCTGGTCGCACCGGTGGCCGCCGCGATGGGTACGCCGTACCACGCCGAGGGTTCCTCCTGGTCGAAGGGCTACCACACCGGTGTCGACTTCCCCGTGCCCACCGGTACCTCCGTCAAGGCGGTGGCGGGCGGGCACGTCGTCAGCGCCGGCTGGGGCGGCTCGTTCGGCTACCAGGTCGTCATACGGCACGGTGACGGCCGCTACACGCAGTACGCCCATCTGTCGGCGATCTCCGTCAGGGACGGGCAGAGCGTGGTGGCCGGCCAGCGTATCGGGCGCTCCGGTTCCACGGGCAACAGCACGGGCCCGCATCTGCACTTCGAGGTGCGGACGGGGCCCGGATTCGGCAGCGACATCGATCCCGTCGCCTATCTGAGGGCGGGCGGCGTCAGGCTCTGACGCACGTCATGGGAGCCGGCGGTCAGGAACCGACACGGGTGCGGTGCCGGTCCAGCACGTGCACCGGCGCCAGCGGACCGCCGTAGAAGGGGCCGTACGAGAACGAGGACTCCCGGTGGACGTCCGGCTCCCAGTCCTCGTACGCACCCTGACGGACCGGTGCGGGTACGAGCACGTTCTCCCCGGCCGGCGCGATCACCGGCCGGGGCACCGAGGACAGCAGCTCCTGGACGGCGGGCTCCGGCCCGGTGACGGCCTCCTCCACGGTTTCGGAAGCGGTCTCGGAAACGGTCTCGGCGGCCACCGCGGTACGCCCCTCGTCACCGATCCGCTCGGTGGTCAGCAGGATCAGACCGCCCGCGGCGACGACACCGCACCCCAGGGCGAGGACGGTGCCCGTGGTGCCGTAACGGAACGTCTCGCCGAACATGGTGATGCCCACGGCGGCCGCGAGCACCGGGTTCACGACCGTCAGAGTGGCGAGCGGCGCCGCCAGGCCGGCGCCCCGGTAGGACGCCTGCGACAGCAGCATGCCGGCCGTCGCGAAGACGCCTATCACCGCCAGGCTCGGCAGGTCCCGGAGGGAGACACCGTCCGTCCAGTCGACCGCGACCGTCTTTGTGAACACCGAAGACATGCCGAACGCGACACCGGACGCCACCGCCAGCAGCACGCTGCGCACGGCAGGATGCCGGTGCGCGGCGCGGCCCGCGACCATCAGCGCCACGATCCCGCCGGCCGTGACGACCGCCACCAGCAGCCGCTGGGCGCCGCTCAGGGACCGGGCGTCGGCGGCGCCGACCAGGGACAGCAGTCCCGCCAGGCCCACGGTCGCCATGACGGCGCCGCGCCAGGCCGTCGCCCCGGCCCGGCGGCCCACGAACAGCGCCGCCATCGGCAGCGCGAACACGATGGTCAGCGCGCCCAGCGGCTGCACCAGACTCAGCGGACCGTAGGCGAGGGCCACCACGTGCAGCAGCCCGCCGAGACCGTTCAGCCCCACGGCCGCCCACCAGCCCAACCGGCGCAGCGGCGCGTACGCCCGGCACGGCGAGGACACGGCGACCTGCTCCTGCACGATCGCCCCGCCCGCGTAGGCGACGGCGGAGACGAACGACAGCAGCACGGACAACGCGAGGGCGCTCATGAGCGGCTCCTCTGCGGGCGGCCGGGATGCGGGCCCCGGCGCGGCGAACGGTCGGCTTCCATAGTCAACACGATGCCGCGAACGGCTGTTCCCCGTCGTCGTCCCTGAGCACCCATTGGGTCATACTGCCGATGGAGTACACCTGTGGTCCCCTCCTCCCCAAGAGGGGTGACAGGGCACGTATCCCCCCTGGTCGATGCCCCTAGGGGCCCTGGTACTACTGGCCTTCATGGACATGGACCCCGGCCTCGGCCCCGACGCCGACCGCCTTCCCGATCTCGCCGCGCTCGGCGAGATCGGTGGCTTCTTCGTCCTGCGCACCGGTCCGCCGCCGCGGGGCCCCCTGCCGGCCCTGGCGCAGGCGTATGCGCCCGGGCCACCCGGATCCCCCGGGCCGCCCGGATCCCCCGGGCCGCCCGGATCCCCCGGGCCGTCCCGGCCGTTCGACGGCGCCTTGGATGCCCACGCGGACCCGCTGACCTTCCGTGTCCGCAAGGTCGCGCGGAGCCTCCAGGTGCCGGAAGTACGCGTCGCCGCCTCCATCGCCCACCAGGGCCTGGTGGCCCGGCTCTGGTCCGTCGCCCTGGGCTGCGCCGCCCTCCACGGGTGGGTGCCCGATCTGGACCCCCGCCTGCTGCACTGGGACCCGGACGCCGCCGCGCCGGACGACCTGTGGCTGAGCGGCGTCCGCGCGCTGCCCGCCGAGTCCCTCGACACGGTGGTGCGCGAGGGGCACCTCGTCCCGCTGGCGGCCGCCCTGACCTCCCGCTACCGTCTCTCCGCGGGCCTGCTGCGGGGCAATGCCGGCTCCGCGCTCGCGGGCAGCGTGCGCATGCTCGCCCGGTGGGCGCGGGGGAGCGGCCGCACCGACGTGGAGGAGCGGGCGCCGGCCCTGGCCGCCGGGCCGTTCGCCCACCCCGGCCTGTCCCGCACCCTGGATCCCGCCACCGGACGCCGCCGCAGCTGCTGCCTCTACTACCGGCTGCCCGGGGGCGGCCTGTGCGGCGACTGCTGCTTCGACAGGCCGCCCGGTCGCCGCTGACCACGGGTGGTCTTCCCCAACCGCCCTATCTGGGTGACCATGTGGGAATCGGCCAGGCGCTGCGACAGGGGGTCAGAAACTGCTCTCGCGTAAGTGTCTATGAGTGTCCTTTAGGTGTCACGAGTGTTGTACGATCTTGCGCATGAACCTGACGGAATGGGCACGCGCGCAGGGGATCGCCCCGCGTACCGCGTATCGCTGGTTCCGTGAGGGCGCATTGCCGGTACCTGCGGAACGCGTGGGACCGCGCACGATCCTGGTGAACATCGACGCGAACACCTCACCCTCCGTGACCGGTGGTGTAGGTCTGTATGCCCGCGTCTCCTCACACGATCAGAAGCCGGACCTGGAGCGGCAGACCGCTCGCCTGTCGGCATGGGCGGCGAAGGCCGGGCAGAAGGTCGTGCGGATCGAATCCGAGATCGCCTCGGGCATGAACGGCTGCCGCGCGAAGGCGAGGCGGCTGCTGGCCGACCCGGCGGTGACCACGGTCGTGGTCGAGCACAAAGACCGCCTCGGCCGGATGAACGTGGAGCTGATCGAGGCCGCCCTGTCCGCGACCGGTCGCCGACTCGTCGTCCTCGATGACGGCGAAGTCGAAGACGACCTGGTCCGGGACATGGTGGAGGTGCTGACGTCGTTCTGCGCCCGCCTGTACGGCCGTCGGTCGGCGAGGAACCGGGCGAGGAAGGCTCTCGAAGCGGCGGCTGCCGATGAGTGAGCCGAAGAAGAAGCAGCTCCGCACCATCGACGCGCCGTTCGTCGCGCTCGGGCCGTCCGGGGTGGCGATACGCGACCGCCTCAAGCACCTCACCGACGTGGACGACAAGGTGTTGCGGCTGGTCGGTGAACACCTCGGACGCCTCGCCTCGCTGGACCTCAAGAACCGCTGCGCTGACGGCCTGGACCACAACAGCGACACGTGGGCCGCCCGGAAGCAGGGCCTGACGGCCGGCTCCTCGTCCCGGTGGGCCGGTTCGATCACGAAGGCCACTCACGATCAGTGGGCGCTGTCCCGCCGCTGTCAGCTCGCCCACATCCAAGGGCTTGAGGCCGGTGTGCGGACGCTGACGCACCGCCTCTCCCAGCCGATCGGGGAGAAGGGCACCAAGCGGGCACCCGGCGGATACCGCAGTCGGGGCGAGTGGTTCCGGAAGTCCCGCCGTCTGACGACCCTGGAACACCGCCTGGATGTGGCCCGCGCTGAGCGTGAGGCCGGTGTCGTGCACGTCGCGCGCGGCGGCCGGCGCCTCCTCAGCAACCGTCACAACCTCGAAGCCGCCCAGCTCACCGCCGGGCAGTGGCGTGAGCGGTGGGAAGCCGAACGGTGGTTCCTCGCCGCCGACGGCGAGTCCGGCAAACGCTTCGGCAACGAGACCATCCGCGTCACGCCGGATGGCGAGGTCAGCATCAAGCTGCCCGCCCCGCTCGCCCACCTGGCCAACAGCAAGCACGGCCGGTACGTCCTCGCCACCCGCGTGCAGTTCCAGCACCGGGGAGCCGAGTGGCGCGACCGGATCGAAGACAACCGGGCCGTGGCCTACCGTATCCACCTGGACGTGGAGCGGGGCCGCTGGTACCTGACAGCGTCGTGGACACGGCCCGCTGTCCGGACGGTCCCGCTTCAGACGGCGCGGTCCGAGGGCATGGTGGGCGTGGACACCAACGCCGACCACTTCGCCGCCTACCGGCTCGACCGGCACGGCAACCCGGTCGGCGACCCCAAACGGTTCTTCTACGACCTGTCCGGCAGCGCAGACCACCGTGACGCCCAGGTCCGGCACGCCATCAGCCGGTTGCTGCACTGGGCCGACCGGTGCGGCGCCAAAGCCATCGGCCTGGAGAACCTGGACTTCGCCGCCGAGAAGACCCGCGAGAAGCACGGCAGACGTAAGCACTTCCGGCAGCTCATCTCCGGCATCCCCACCGGCAAGCTCAAGGCCCGGCTCGTGTCCATGGCGTCCGAACACGGCCTGTCGATCGTTGCCGTGGACCCGGCGTACACGTCGATGTGGGGCGATCAGCACTGGAAGAAGCCCCTCACCTCGAAAAAACGAAAGATGTCCCGTCACGATGCCGCTGGCATCGCGATCGGGCGACGCGCCCTCGGGCACCCGATCCGGCGACGGACGGCACCGCCCCCGCAGCACCAGAGCGATGCTGCGGGGCATCGGACCGCCCAGGCCGGACCAGGCCCACGAGGGCGTGAGGGAACCCGCCCGCCCGTCACGGAGCGTGCACACGATGCACGCAGCCGGACGGGGACACAGCGAACGCGGGAGACCAGCGCATCCAACACCGTTCGGGATGCGCGCAGTTCCGGGAGTTGGCAGCAAATGTCACTCCTGGAAACTGTTTAGGAACGGTTGCGGGTGCGTGTGGGACTGCTGACCCGGGAGTACCCGCCGGACGTGTACGGCGGCGCGGGCGTCCACGTCGAGTTCCTCGCCCGGGAGTTGCGTTCCCTCATCGACCTGGACGTGCACTGCTGGGGCGAGGGCGGCGCGGGCGGCGTCATGCGCCACCGGCCGTGGCCGGCCCTCGACACCGCCAACGACGCCCTGCGCACCTTCTCCGTGGACCTGTCCATCGCCGCCGCCCTCCAGGGCCGCGAACTGGTCCACTCGCACACCTGGTACGCGAACCTGGCCGGTCACCTCGGCAAGCTGCTGTACGGCATACCGCACGTGGTGACCGCCCACTCGCTGGAGCCGCTGCGCCCCTGGAAGGCCGAGCAACTCGGCGGTGGATACGCCCTCTCCGGCTGGGCCGAGCGCACCGCGATCGAGGCCGCGGACGCCGTGATCGCCGTCTCCGGTGCCATGCGCGAGGACATCCTGGGCTGTTACCCGGCCCTCGACCCGGCCAGGGTCCACGTCGTGCACAACGGCATCGACACCACCCTCTACCGGCCGGACCACGGCACGGACGTCCTCTCCCGCTACGGTGTCGACGCCGGCCGGCCCTACGTCCTGTTCGTCGGCCGCATCACCCGTCAGAAGGGCGTGCCCCAGCTGCTGCGCGCGGTACGGGACATCGACCCGGCGGCGCAGGTCGTGCTGTGCGCGGGCGCCCCGGACACCCCCGAGATCGACCGTGAGTTCCGCGAGCTCTTCGAGGAGTTGAGCAGAAGCCGGGCTGGGGTCCACTGGATCCCGAAGATGCTGCCGCGCCCGGACGTGATCCAGCTCCTGACCCACGCAGCCGTGTTCGTCTGCCCGTCGGTGTACGAACCGCTCGGCATCGTCAACCTGGAGGCCATGGCCTGCGGCACGGCCGTCGTGGCCTCGCGCACCGGCGGCATCCCGGAGGTCGTGGACGACGGCCGTACCGGCCTGCTGGTCGACGTGGACGACGACTAGGGGAGACGGGCCCTGGCCAGTGGCGAGTACGGCGGTCCGGGGCTCGCGGTGCCCGGCCACGCCTGGTCGGTGCGGCAGCCGTACGCCGGCGTCGACCCGGCCGCCTACACCGACGACTGCCTCGCGAAGCTCGACGAGGCGCGCCGGCCGGTCTGCCAGGGAGGCGACGGCGCGGTCTACACGCAGATCACCGATGTCGAGGGCGAACTCAACGGGCTGCTCACCCACGGCCGCGCGGTCCTGAAGCCGGATGCCGCGCGGCTGCGGGCCGCGCACGAGGCGCTGATCCGCGACGCGTCACGGGCCGACCCGGCGGGTTGCCCGGGAAACTGACGTCCCGCCAGCACCATGTGCACAACGATGTCGATCCTCCGGAGGTCTTCCGAGATGAGATGGACCCGGCGCCTGCGCCTGTGCGCCGCGGGCGCGGTGGCGGCCTCGGCGCTGTTCTCCCCGCCGGCCGCGCACGCCGCCGAGCAGAACGACGGCGGGCTCACCGACCTGGTCAACCCCTTCATCGGCACCCAGAACGAAGGCAACACCTATCCCGGTGCCGCCGTGCCCTTCGGCATGGTGCAGTTCTCGCCGGACACCGGGCACAGCACCGGTTACGACTACACACAGCACCGGATCCGGGGCTTCTCCCTGGTCCACCTCTCCGGCGTCGGCTGCGCCATCGGAGGGGACCTGCCCGTGCTGCCGACCACCGGCGACGTCGACGAGACGGACTACGCCAGGTACGCGGCCACCTTCGACCACGCCGACGAGCAGGCGAGTCCCGGCTACTACCGGGTCGGACTGGACAGCGGCATCGAGGCCGAACTGACCGCGACCGAGCGCACCGGCGTGCAGCGCTACACGTTCCCGGCCACCGACAAGGCGAACGTGCTGCTCAACGCCGGCCAGTCGCTGCACAGGAACGTCTCTTCCAAGGTGGAGATCCTCGACGACCACACCGTGCGCACGCAGATCACGGGCAGTGGTTTCTGCCGCTCCACCCGGCCGTACACGGTGTACGCCCTCACCCGCTTCAACCGGCCGTTCACGGCGCACGGGACGTGGTACCAGGACTCGATCACCCGGGGCGCGACGAGATCGTCGGGCCCCGGGCGCAACGGCGCCTACGTCACGTTCGACACGACCAAGGACCGCACCGTCGAGGCGACCACCGCGTTGTCTTACGTCGACGCGCGTGGCGCCGAGGTCAATCTCCGTGCCACGCACGAGCGTTCGTTCACCCAGCTGCGGGAGGCCGCCCGCCGGGCGTGGCAGGACCGCCTCGACGACGTCCGCGTGCAGGGCGGCAGCGAGACCCGGCGCAGGACCTTCTATTCGTCCCTGTACCGGTCCTTCCTCGCGCCGAACATCGGCAGCGACGCGGACGGCCGCTACACCGGCTGGGACCAGAAGGTCCACCGCGCGGTCGGCTTCACCTACTACCAGAACTGGTCCCTGTGGGACACCTACCGCACCCAGGTCCAGCTGCTGTCCCTGCTCGCGCCGCGCCAGGCCCGCGACATGGCGATCTCCCTGCTCAAGGTCGACGAGCAGGGCGGCTGGCTGCCCAAGTGGGGCTACGGCACGGTCGAGACGAACATCATGAGCGGCGATCCGGTCACCCCGTTCCTCACCCACGCCTACCAGCAGGGACTGCTCAAGGGCTACGAGGAGCGGGTCTACCGCGCGCTCAGGAAGAACGCCGACGGCGTCCCGCCCGCCGACACCATGTACGTGGGCCGCGAGTCCAACCGCGAGTACATCGCCAACGGCTTCGCGCCGTACGTCAAGGGCCGCCCGTACCACAAGCCCGGTGACTCCGACTACCACCACGGCGGGTCGGTCACGCTGGAGTACGCGCTGTCCGACGCGATGCTCGCCCGGATGGCACGCGCCCTGGGACACGACGCCGACGCGGAGCGCTATGCCGCCCGGTCGCGCTCCTATCGTCACCTCTTCGACCCCTCGACCGGCTTCTTCCGCGCACGGGACGCCTCCGGAGCGTTCGCCGGACCGGCCGACCCGGCGAAGAGCGAGGGCTTCCACGAGGGCACGGCCTGGCAGTACCAGTGGCTCGTGCCGCAGGACCTGCCGGGCGTGGTCGGCCTCATCGGCGGCCGGCAGGCGGCGAACGACCGGCTCGACGCGTTCTTCGCCTACGAGCGGCTGCTCAAGGACCCGGCGCGGACCGCGCGCGAGACCTGGGTGAACGGACCATACGCCTACTACAACGCGGACAAGTACAACCCGCAGAACGAGCCCGATCTCATCGCCCCCTACACGTACCTCTCGACCGGGCAGCCGTGGAAGACGACGGACGTGGTGCACGCGGCGCTGACCCTCTTCACCGACGGCCCGACCGGCATGACCGGCAACGACGACCTCGGCACGATGTCCGCCTGGGACGTGCTCTCGTCCATCGGCATCTTCCCCGTGCAGCCCGGCTACCCCACCTGGGGGCTGACCACGCCCGTGTTCGACCGTGTCGACCTGGTCCTGGACCGGGCCTACTACCCGCGCGGCGGGCTGACCATCACCGCGCCGGGCACATCCGACGACGAGCGCTACATCCAGGGCGTACGCGTCGGGGGGAACGCCTACGAACAGACATACGTCACCACCGACGCACTGCGCCGTCTGGGAACACTGGAGTTCACGGTCGGCGCGCGGCCGTCCGAGTGGGGCACGGCGCCGGACGCCGCACCGCCCGTACTGACGTGACCTCGTGTGTCCCATGGGTCCCGCTCTTTTCCGAGGGGCGGGACTTCACGACATGTTAACTGTACGTAGCCTGATCGTACTTGACCGTAATCGTTGGTCGGAGGTTGACTTCTTGCTTCCCTGCACCGTCGACGCGAGGCAAGCCATTGACTTCTGACCTGCTCGCACCACTCGACCTGGCGTTCTGGAACATCGAGTCCGCCCGGCACCCGATGCACCTCGGTGCCCTCGGCGTGTTCTCGTGCCACTCGCCCACCGCCGGTGCGCACGCCGCCGACCTGCTCGCGGTCCGGGCCGCGGCGGTGCCCGGGCTGCGCATGCGCATCCGTGACGTCTGGCTGCCGGACGTACGCCTGCCGCGCGACCTCGCCGGTGTGCGCCTCCCGCTCGCCCTCGGCGGCGCCGCCCGCGAACCCGCGCCCGACTTCGACCCGCTCGACCACGTGCGGCTGCACGCCCCCACCGCCGACTTCCACGCCGTGGCCGGGCGGCTCATGGAACGGCCGCTGGAGCGCGGCCGGCCACCCTGGGAGGCGCACGTGATGCCGGGGGAGTCCGGCACCTCCTTCGCGGTGCTCTTCAAGTTCCACCACGCGCTCGCCGACGGACTGCGCGCCCTGACACTCGCGGCTGCCGTGATGGACCCGACGGACCTGCCCGAACCCCGCCGGCGCCGCCCGGAACCCGCCCGCGGCCGCCTTCCCGGCATGCGGCGGCTCTCCGGGCTGCTGCGCGGCACGCTCGCCGACGTGGGGCGCGCCTTCGACATCGGCGCCTCGGTCGCCCTGTCCACCCTCGGCATGCGCTCCTCCTCGGCGTTCACGTCCGAGCCCAGCGGCACCCGGCGCACGGCCGGAGTCGTCGTCGACCTCGACGATGTGCACCGGGTGCGCAAGGCGGAGGGCGGCACGGTCAACGACGTGCTCATCGCCGTCGTCGCGGGAGCCCTGCGCCGCTGGCTGGACGAACGCGGCGACGGCAGCGCGGGCGTCGCGCCGCGCGCCCTGATCCCCGTCTCCAACCGTCGCCCGCGTACCGCCCACCCACAGGGCAACCGGCTCTCCGGCTACCTGATACGGCTCCCGGTCGGCGACCCGGACCCGCTGGAGCGGCTGCGGACGGTGCGCACGGCCATGGACCGCAACAAGGACGCCGGGCCGAACCGGGGCGCGGGCGCCGTGGCGCTGCTCGCCGACCACGTTCCGGCGCTGGGGCACCGGCTGGGCGGACCGCTGGTCAGCCAGGCCGCCCGGCTGTGGTTCGACATCCTGGTCACCAGCGTGCCGCTGCCGAGCCTTGGCCTCAGGCTCGGCGGCAACCCGCTCGTCGAGGTCTATCCACTGGCCCCGCTGGCCCGCGGGCAGTCCCTGGCGGTGGCGATCTCGACGTACCGCGGGCGTGTGCACTTCGGGTTCGTCGCCGACGGCCGGGCGGTGCCGGACCTCGGCCTGCTGGCACGCGCGGTGTCGGAGGAGGTGCAGACTCTGCTGGCGGCCTGCCGCGCCTAGGCGGCCAACCGGCCCCGGCCTGCCGGGCACGGCCCTCGCCCGCCGTGCCCGGCGGCCGGCCGCTCCTGTGGTGGGGTCGCTCCTGTGGTGGGGTCGTTGCCGCAGTGGGGCGTTCGCATGGCGGGCCGTCCCGGTGGCGCGGTTGCCTCGCGGCCCGGTTGCCTCGCGGCCCGGTCGGCCCGCGGCTCGTTCCGGCCGGCGATCGGCCGTCATCCGCGCCCTGTGCCGGTCACCACCACCGTCCCTGATCACCGTGGGTTTGGTGACCGGGTCCGGTGCTCCGTAAGATTCCCCGTTCGAAAGCGGGCGCGGTGGAGCGCTGCGCGGGAGAGCGAGGAACGGCAGCGCGATGACGGTGACAGAGGACGGTCCGGCGGGCGGCGGGTCGGCGGCCACGGACGAGATGTCGTACGGGCCCGGCATCGATCCGGAGCGCCTGGCCGTCTGTCTCAGCGTGCTGGAGGAGCTCGACCGGCTGGACGTCGACCACCCCGACGCGGTCACGGTGCGGCGGGCCACCTCGCACATCTACCGCACGGTCAAGCAGCGCCGCCGCCAG
The DNA here is from genome assembly GCF_042678285.1 of Streptomyces caeni. Taxonomy (NCBI): domain Bacteria; kingdom Bacillati; phylum Actinomycetota; class Actinomycetes; order Kitasatosporales; family Streptomycetaceae; genus Streptomyces; species Streptomyces caeni. The sequence continues at coordinate 33,471 of NZ_JBHUDX010000079.1, read as the reverse complement.
GAGCGCAGGGCCGCCAAGACCGCCCACGACAAGGCGGTCACCGAGGCCACGGCGACCGGGTCCGCGCAGCGCATCGACGACGAGACCGAGGGCATCCTGCCGTCGTCGGCCACCGAGGCCGGCCGGATCGCCGGAATACTGCAGCGCCCGCGCTCCTGCTATGTGTGCAAGACCCGCTACAACGAGGTGGACTACTTCTACCACCAGCTCTGCCCGGCGTGTGCCGCCGAGAACCGGGCCCGCCGCGACGCCCGCGCCGACCTCACCGGCAAGCGCGCGCTGCTCACCGGCGGCCGCGCCAAGATCGGCATGTACATCGCGCTGCGCCTGCTGCGGGACGGCGCCCACACCACGATCACCACGCGCTTCCCGAACGACGCGATCCGCCGTTTCAAGGCACAGCCCGACAGCGACGAGTGGATCCACCGGCTGAAGATCGTCGGGATCGACCTGCGCGATCCCGCCCAGGTCGTGGCGCTCGCCGACTCGGTGGCCGCCGAGGGCTCGCTGGACATCCTGGTGAACAACGCCGCCCAGACCGTGCGCCGCTCCGCGCAGGCGTACAGCGAACTGGTGGCCGCCGAGTCGGCACCGCTGCCGGCGGGCGAGCTGCCGTCCGCCGAGGTCATCGGCGCCTTCGGCTCCGGGGCCGTGGCGGCGCTGCCGGTGGCCGGCGGCGGTACGCTCAGCGCTCAGGACGTCACCGGTCTCGCGCTGGTCTCCGGTTCGGCCTCCCTGGCGCGGATCGAGGCCGGCACGGCGATCGACGCCGGGGGGCTCGTCCCCGACCTGCACGACACCAACAGCTGGGTGCAGGCGGTGGAGGAGGTGACACCGGTGGAGCTGCTGGAGGTCCAGCTCTGCAACTCCACGGCGCCGTTCATCCTGATCAGCCGCCTGCGGACGGCGCTGGCCGCCTCCCCGGCCCGGCGCACGTACATCGTGAACGTCTCCGCGATGGAGGGTGTCTTCGGCCGCGGCTACAAGGGCGCCGGCCATCCGCACACCAACATGGCCAAGGCCGCCCTGAACATGCTCACCCGGACCAGCGCGGAGGAGATGTTCCAGAAGGACGGCATCCTGATGACCGCCGTCGACACCGGGTGGATCACCGACGAGCGCCCGCACCCGGACAAGATCCGGCTGGCGGACGCGGGCTTCCACGCTCCGCTCGACCTCGTCGACGGCGCGGCACGGGTATACGATCCGATTGTGCGCGGTGAACAGGGAGAAGACCTGTACGGCGTCTTCCTGAAGGACTACGCGCCCGGCAAGTGGTGAGCCGGGAAGCGGTCCGGAGGCGGTGACGCGCCGGCCCTGGCGCGTGACCTGGCGTCGACTGGGAACCCGGACCCTGGTGAGTGCCGCGCAAGGAGGTCCGTCTCATGGCCACTGAACACGACATCGATCCGCGTGCCGCCGACGATCCCCGCAACGTGTACCCGACCGACGAGCAGTTCTACTCGGCCGACCGTCCGGAGCACCCGGTCCTGCCCGAGGACCGGCCGCGCGGGGGTGGCCCCGCCGCTCCGGTGAAGCACCGCGGGACCTGGGCCACCGTGGCAATGGTCGCCGGCATCATCCTGCTGATCCTCGTCGGAATCGCGCTGTTCCCGTGAGAGGACGCAGCAGCAGCGCATGACCACGTCTCGCAATGAGTGATCGCGTCCGGTCCCGGACCGCCCGGGAACGGGCGCGATCAGCGTGTCCGGCGCCTCCGCCGGCACACCGTGGACGGGCCGGCCCCGGTCCCGTGGGCGCGGCCGGCTCCCCGGGCACCCGCCCGACCATAGGCTGATCCTGTTCGGGGCTTGCGCGGAGGTGTGTCATGCCCCGGAACATCTGGGCGGGTGCCATCAGCTTCGGCCTGGTCACCATCCCGGTCAACGTCGTCGCCGCGACCGAGGACCACAGCGTCCGCTTCCACCAGTACCACCTTCAGGACATGGGCCGGGTGCGCGTGCGCAAGTTCTGCGAGAGCGAGGACCGGGAGGTCTCGCAGGACGAGATCGGCAAGGGCTACGAGATCGCCAAGGGCCAGGTCGTCACCGTCCTCGACGAGGAACTGCGCGGGCTTCCCCTGCCGACGGCCCGGGCCATCGAGATCGCCGCCTTCGCGCCGGTCGAGTCGATCGATCCCATCCGCATCGGGGAGGGCTACTACCTGCAGGCGTCCGGGGAGGTCGCGGCGAAGCCGTACGCGCTGCTGCGCAAGGCGCTGGAGCGGACGTCGAAGGCCGCGGTGGCCAAGTTCGCCTGGCACGGCAGGGAGCGGCTCGGTCTGCTCCGCGTCCGCGACGAGGCGATCGTGCTGCACGCGATGCGGTGGCCGGACGAGATCCGCGACCCCCCCCCGGGCTGGCGCCCGCGGCGGTGAGGACGTCGGACCGGGAGATCGCCGAAGCCGGGCACCTCATCGACGGCATGACCCGCGAGGACCTCGAAGGGCCCGATTGCGTCGACCACTGCACCGAGGCTCTGGAAGAGATCATCGGGGCGAAGCGCGAAGGCCATGCCCCGCCCGCCCCGGAGCCGGGCAGGGTGCTGGATCTGATGTCCGCGCTCCATGAGTCCGTGCGCAGGGCCCAGGAGTCCAGGGGCGGGACCGGTACCGCGGACGTGCACGAGCTGCCGGCGAAGGAAGGTGCCGGGACGAGCGCGGGGAAGAGGAAGCCGGCCCCGCAGTGCCCGACCGGCCGCGGGCGGGACACCCGCACCACGCCGGCGCGCGTGCGGCACGCCGGGGAGCGGTCACGGACGGGAAATCCCGGTGACCGCGGTCCCTCCCCGGGACCACAATGAGCAGTCGTGCACCAGTTCGACAATGGTGCGTGTCGACCATCGCTCGACCCGAGGAAGGCGCCGACCGTGACCGTCCCCAACGTCCTGCTGTCCGGCATCGTCGGCTCGACCGCGTACGGGCTCGCCCACGCGGGCTCCGACGTGGACCGGCTCGGCGTGTTCGCGGCGCCCACCGAGGCGCTGCACGGTCTGCACCGGCCGAAGGAGTCCCACGTCAGCACGGCCCCGGACCGCACGCTGCACGAGGCCGCGAAATGGTGTCGGCTCGCGCTCGGAGGCAACCCGACCGCCATGGAACTCGTCTGGCTGCCCCCGGAGTTGTACGAAGCGCGGACGCCGCTCGGCGACGAGCTGATCGGCATCCGTACGTCGTTCCTGTGCGCCGCGCGCGTCCGCGACGCCTATCTCGGCTATGCCACCCAGCAGTTCAGGCGCCTCGAAGCCCGCGGTGACGGCTCCTTCTCCGCGGACACCCGCAGACGTATCGCCAAGCACGCCCGCCACCTCAAGCGGCTGTGCCACCAGGGCCTGGAACTGTACGCCACCGGGCGGCTGACGATCCGCGTGGAGAACCCGCAGGAGTTCCACGACTTCGGGGAGCGCGTGGCCGCCGACCCCGCGGTCGCGCTGCCCCTGCTGCGGTTCTGCGAGAACGCCTTCGCCGAGACGCGCGGCGCACTCCCGGAACGGCCCGACGAGGCCCCGGTCGAGGCGTGGCTGCGCCGTGTTCGGGCCCACTTCTATGCGCCCGGGGGTGCGCGGGCGAGCTGATCGCCCGCCGCCCGCCGGAGCGTCGGCGGGCGGCTAGTAGGGGGTGTTTCGAAAGTCCCGCACAGCACCCACGGCGCCCGGCACGCTCCCCCAGGCTCTTCGAGTAGGGGGCACCCCCACTCGCCGCACCGGCCGAGACCTCAAGTATGTCCAGTACGAGGGCTTTCGTCCGGCACGCCGAGAGCGCGCACCGGGCACCGCGGGCACCGCACGGGACTTTCGAAACACCCCCTAGCCCGCGGCGCCCGGCCGGGCATGCCGGGCCGCCACCAGTTCCAGCACCGGGCGCCAGTCCTCCATCACACCGGGGTCGAGGCCGGCCGCGGTGGCCGCCTCGTCCGCCTGCCGCAGGGTGATGGCGTCGTCGGCCAGCGGATCGCGTTCGAACGCGTCCGCCTCCACGGGCGTCATCGCTCCGCCCTGCCGGTTCAGGGCCGGTGCGCTCCAGGGAGACGGCCCGCGGCCCGGTGCCATCGCGGCCAGATAGCGCTGGGCGGCCACGTGCAGGCGCACCAGACGGGAGACGCGTTCGCCGAGCAACGGCCGTAGGGCGTCGGCCGCGTGGTCGGCGTGCCCGGCGGTTTCGCCCGGCCGCAGCAGATGCCCGATGTCGTGCACCAGGCCCGCGACCTGGAGTTCCTTGTCCGCCGGCCGGCTTCGGCGCAGCAGCGCCGCGGTCTGCAGGGCGTGGTCGTGCAGATCGACCCGACCGCCGACCGGGGTCTCCCGCCTGCCCCGGCAGGCGTGCAGCAGATCCATCAGCTCCTCGACGCTGCGCAGCTCCATGCGTCAGTCCTCCCGCGAGAACAGCCGTTGCCCGCGGCCAGCAGATCAGGGAGAGCTTGCGACTCGGCCAACGGGACCTGAACTGAGTACCGTCCGTGTCCGTTCGCGACTCCGGTGGTATGGCGACGGATTCGAGTGCTGCTCCGAACGGGTGGGTGTATAAGCGGATATAAGGCATCAAATCTGCCGAGAACGGGGCCTGGTGTGCGGAAGATGACTCTGGACAGTTACCTGGTTGTTTCAGCCCCATCGAGCGGACGCCCGCTCATTTGGTTAATCTGGAGGGGGACGGACAGCCTTTCGGGGTTACACCCACACCCACGGTCCGTCCCGGGACAAGCCGGCCACCACGGCATGCTCCCGCACGAGTTGCCGGCGCCACCGCGTCCGACCTGTATTTCGACTCAGACCCGACAGGACGCCCGGGGCGCAGCGGCAGCCGGGCCGGTGCAGTCCCGAGGGTTGCCCGACACAAGAGGAGTGTGCGGTGACACCGGAGAAGACGAACAGCGATCAGGGCCCCAAGGAACGCATGGAGCGCGGGGGCCGCCGGACGGAGAAGGAGCTCGGGAGCCTGGAAGTGTGGGCCAGGTCCGCCCCGATCCGGCTGGCCGGCTACGAGGACGACCTCGCCGAGCCCCACATCCTGCCGAGCGTCGACTGACCTCGCGGGACCCCTGTGATCGCTGACGGCATGGGCGTGCCAGTGACGGCATGGGCGTGCCAGACTCGCGCACATGCCGATCAGACAAGCCGCGGCCGACGACTGGCCGCGGATCTGGCCTTTCTGGCACCGGATCGTCGCCGCCGGTGAGACCTACTCCTGGGACCCGGAGACCACCGAGGAGGCGGCCCGCGCCCTGTGGATGGCCCCGGCCAAGCGTGTGTACGTGGCCGAGGACGACACCGGGGCGATCGTCGGCTCGGCCTACACCACCCCCAACTACGGTGGCCCCGCGGCCCGTATCGCCAACGCGGGCTTCATGGTCGACCCGGACCGCGCGGGCCGCGGCATCGGCCGCGCCCTCGCCGAGCACGTGCTGGCCGCGGCGAAGGCCGAGGGGTACCGCGGCATGGTCTTCAACGCGGTCGTCGAGACCAATCCCGCGGTGACGCTGTGGGCCTCCCTGGGCTTCACCATCCTGGGCACGGTTCCGGAGGCGTACGACCACCCCCGGTTCGGGAGGGTGGGGCTGCACGTCATGTACCGGGCGCTCTAGGGGGTGTTTCGTAAGTCCCGCACAGCACCCACGGCGCCCGGCACGCTCCTCCAAGCTCTTCGAGCAGGGGGCACCCCCACTCGCCGCACCGGCCGAGACCTCAAGTATGTCCAGTACGAGGGCTTTCGTCCGGCACGCCGAGAGCACGCACCGGACACCGCGGGCACCGCACAGGGCTTTCGAAACACCCCCTGGACCCCGTCGTCGGGGGGCGTCGGCGGGGGCCCGGGCCATATCCGGTCGTACTGGCGTTCGGGCTAGTGTCATCGCCCCGCTCCCGCCGCGCTTCGCGGCTCCCGCCCAGCGGATTCGGCCCCCGTGAGCGAGCACACCGGCACCCGGTTCTCGTGCATGGGCTTGCAGCCTTCCGTAGGACACCGCGTGATCGCGTTCGCTTGCGTCCGCCCGGGTACCTGCGCCCCCTGCCGCGAAGCGCGTACCGGCCATCCGAGTCCGGAAAACCCAGACCGCGGGCGGGACACGGTCCGCGGGCGGGGCACAGTCCGTGGGCAGGGCTCAGTCGTCACCCCTGACGATGTTCCACTCCGGACCACGGCACGCACGGGGGTTCCTCCGGTCCTCGACGGCCGGGACACAGGTCCGCACTTCATCCTCCCGCGGACGGTTGCGTGCCTGCGCCCACCCCGACTCGGGCGGGCGGACGGCCGGTTTCTCTCTTGCCTGTGTGGTCACGGCACTCCAACTTCCTTCTGCCACTCGACGGCGGCCGGGCCTCCTCGCCCGGGCCTCGCGCCGCCTGGTGACCGGGTCCCCACCAGGCGCACGGCGAAACGCCGCCCCGTGCGGAGCCCGGTTCGCCGGGTACCCGCCGGGCGAACGCGGTGACCGGCACCGCACCATCCGCGAAGGGACAGGAGATGGCCCAGCACGTACGCGACATCATGACCGCCGCACCCGTGGCGGTGCAGCCGCAGACGTCGGTGACGACGGTGGCCCGGCTGATGCGCGATCGGAACACCGGAGCCCTCTGGTTACGGAGGGGGCCGGCTGCGCGGACTGGCCGGCGACCGCGACCCCGTGGTGCGCGCGCTCGCGGAGGGAGAGGACCCCGCCCGGACCACCGTGGCCGGTGTGTGCAGCGGGGATCTCGTCACCGTGGAGGCCGAGGAGGAGCTCGACCACGCGGTGGAGCTGATGCGTGAGCACTCCGCCCGCCGCGTCCCGGTCGTCGAGGACGGCCGGCCGGTGGGCATCGTCCCGCTGGGCGGCCCGGCCATCGAACGCGACCCGGAGCCGGCGCTCGGCGACATCAGCGCCGCGAGGTCCGACCGGTAGGGCCTCCGTCTCCCCTACTCCAGAGGCGCCGTACGCCGCCACGGCCGCAGCGCCTCCAACTGCGCCGCCACGGCCAGCAGTTCCGGCTCGGAGCCCGGGCGGCCCACGAGCTGCACCGCGCAGGGCGCCCCGTTGGGGAGGGTGCCGAACGGGATCGACATCGCCGGCCAGCCCGTGAGGTTCCATGGTGGGGTCATCGGCGAGTACGCCGTGTTGGCCAGCAGGTTGCGCAGCCAGCCGCGCTCGTGCCAGGGCGCGGCGGCCGGGCCACGGCGTGCCAGGGCCGGGGTGAGCAGCACATCGTGCTCGGCGAAGAACGGCTCCAGCCGGCGGCGCAGCTGCTCACGGCGGTCACCGGACCGCACGCTGTTCACGAACCGGCGGCCCACCGCGGCGTGGACGCGGGTGCGCCGGGTCAGCCGCCGCTTGTCCAGGCCCTCGGCGTCGACCGCCGTGCCCGCTGTCCAGTGCGCCAGTGAGGCCGTGCCCAGCCACCACGGGTACGGCGGCTCGGCCGGGCGGACCTCGTGGCCCGCCTGCCCGAGCAGCGCGGCCGCCTCGCGCGCGGCGTTCGCGTACGGGCGGCTCACGTGCACTCCGGGCAGGGGACTGTGGAGCGAGAGCGCGATCCTGTGTGTGGCCGGCTCCGGCGCGGGGGTGCCCGGCAGGTCCGCCAGGACCGCGAACATCAGGCTCGTGTCCTCGACGGTCGTGGCGAGCGGGCCGTTCTCCGACATACCGAACCAGTCGCCGTTGCCGATACCGGCCGGGACCGTGCCGTAGCCCGGCTTGATGGTGACGAGACCGCAGTTGGCGGCCGGGATGCGCAGCGAGCCCATCCCGTCGTTGCCGAGGGCGATCGGCACCATCCCGGCGGCCACCGCGGCGGCGCTGCCGCCCGAGGAGCCGCCCGCCGTGCGGGAGGTGTCCCACGGGTTGCGGGCGATCCCGTGCACCCCGTCCGTGGTACCGAAGACACACAGTTCGGGCACGTTCGTCAGACCGACCACGATCGCACCGGCCGCGCGCAGCCGGGCCACCGTGACGTGATCGTGGCCGGCGGGGGCGTCAGGGGTCGCTGCGGAACCGACGCGCGTGGACTCACCGCGCACGGGCAGGTTGTCCTTGACGGCCACCGGGACACCGGCGAGGGGGAGCCGGGCCAGATCCGCGCGGGCCGCGACCTCCTCCGCCTCGGCCAGTGCGGCGTCCGTGCGCACGTGGCGGAACGCGCCTACGCGGGCGTCGAGCCGTTCGATCCGTGCGAGGTGCTCGGCCACCACCTCGTGGGGCGTGGCCCGCTTCTCACGTACGGCGGCGGCAATCTCGGCGGCGGTCCGGCCGACCCAGCTGGTCACGGGCGCTCCCTGTCGGTGCTCTGCACGGTTGAGGCATGAGCGTACTGGCGAGTACGAGGAGCACTGTGCCCTGCCGGCGGCGCCACGTCGAGAGTCCGGCGGCGGTGAACCATGAGAGCGCGGACAGTCATGCGTCGACTTGTGCCGAAACCGCCGGGCAAGGTCGCCGCAGGGCCGAACCGGCCGGACCTGCCCCGACGGACCGCCGTGCCGACGGGGCCCGCCCCACCACCGTTCTCGCGAGCCGCGTCGACGACCGGCACCATCCCGCGGCCCGAGGCATCACCGAGGTCGTCACCCCCGATCAGGTCATCGAGCAGCCCGCCCCGGACGGGACGGGGGCGTCGCACGGTTCGACGTGCCCGCGGTCGGGGAGCTGTACAACGTCGTGACTCCCGCCGCGACCACCCACCGCGGCACCGCCCGGCACCCCGCATCCTCACCCCACGGAGCACCGCATGCATGACGACCGCACCCTGGCCGAGGCCCGTCTCCGGCGCGTCCTCGACGAGCGCGTCCGCCCCGCCGTGTACCCCGAGTCCGTATCGCTGGAGGTGGCGGTGTGGCACGCGCCCGGCGAGCCCGTGCCGGTCGCCGAGGGTCTGGCCGCCCCGGCCGAACCCATCGCGGTGGGCACGCGCTGGGGTGCCCCGTGGGGCACGAGCTGGTTCCGGGTGACCGGGACCGTTCCCGAGGCGTGGGCCGGCCGGACCGTCGAGGCGCTGCTGGACCTCGGCTTCGACGAGAACATGCCCGGCTTCCAGTGCGAGGGACTCGTCTACCGCCCCGACGGGACCCCGGTGAAGGGCCTCAACCCACGCAACCAGTGGGTGCGGATCGGCTCTCCCGTCGAGGGCGGCGAGCAGGTCGACCTGCGCATCGAGGCCGCCTCCAATCCGGTCATCCTGGGTTACCGCCCCTTCGCGCCCACGCCGTTGGGCGACAAGGAGACCGCGGGCGGTGAACCCCAGTACCGGCTCGCGCGCATGGACCTCGCCGTCTTCGACGAGACCGTGTGGCACCTCGTCCTCGACCTGGAGGTGCTGGGCGAGCTGATGGCCGAGCTGCCGGTCGAGTCCGCGCGGCGCTGGGAGATCCTGCGCGCGGTGGAGCAGGCGGTCGACGCGGTGGACCTGCAGGACGTGGGCGCCACCGCGGCGGCGGCCCGGGAACGGCTCACCGATGTCCTGGCCAGGCCCGCCGCCCCCTCCGCCCACCGCATCAGCGCCGTCGGGCACGCGCACATCGACTCCGCGTGGCTGTGGCCGCTGCGTGAGACGGTGCGCAAGGTGGCCCGTACGACGGCCAGCATGACCGCGCTCGTCGACGACGAGCCGGAGTTCGTCTTCGCCATGTCGCAGGCACAGCAGTGGGCCTGGGTGAAGGAGCACCGGCCCGAGGTGTGGGCGCGGGTGAAGAAGGCGGTGGCCGGGGGTCGGTTCGTGCCGGCGGGCGGCATGTGGGTGGAGTCCGACACCAACATGCCCGGCTCGGAGGCGATGGCCCGTCAGTTCGTCCACGGCAAGCGGTTCTTCCTCGACGAGTTCGGCATCGAGAACGACGAGGCCTGGCTGCCCGACACGTTCGGCTTCGCCGCCGGGCTGCCGCAGATCATCAAGGCGGCGGGCTCCCACCGGCTGCTGACGCAGAAGATCTCGTGGTCGAAGACGAACACGTTCCCGCATCACACCTTCCTGTGGGAGGGCATCGACGGGACACGGATCTTCACCCACTTCCCGCCCGTCGACACCTACAACTGCTCGATGAGGGGCGGCGAAATCGCCCACGCGGCACGAAACTTCAGGGAGAAGGGGGCGGCCGGGCACTCGCTCGCGCCGACCGGCTGGGGCGACGGCGGCGGCGGCACCACTCGCGAGATGGTCGCCAAGGCGGCACGGCTGCGCAGCCTGGAGGGCTCGGCCACGGTGGTGTGGGAGACGCCGCGGGAGTTCTTCACCAAGGCGCAGGAGGAGTATCCCGACCCACCCGTCTGGGTGGGCGAGCTGTATCTGGAACTGCACCGGGCCACACTGACCAGCCAGGCGAAGACGAAACAGGGCAACCGGCGCAGCGAACACCTGCTGCGGGAGGCGGAGCTGTGGGCGGCCACGGCGGCCGTACGGAACGGATTCCCCTACCCCTACGAGGACCTGGACCGCATCTGGAAGACGGTGCTGCTCCACCAGTTCCACGACATCCTGCCCGGTTCGTCCATCGCCTGGGTGCACCGCGAGGCCCGGGCCACCTACGAGCGGATCGCAGGGGAGCTGAACGGGATCATCGAGGCGGCGCAGCGGTCGCTGGCCGGCGAGGGAGACGTTCCGCTGGTGTTCAACGCGGCGCCGCACGCCCGCGACGGCATCCCGGCGGGCGGCGCGGGCAGGCCCGCCGCCGCACGCGAGGTGTCGCCGACGGCGCGGCCGCAGGGCGGCTTCGTGCTGCACAACGGGCTGCTGCGGGTGGAGATCGACGCCCGCGGACTGGTCGTCTCGGCCTACGACCTGGAGGCCGGACGCGAGACGATCGCACCGGGAGGAGCCGCCAACCTGCTCCAACTGCATCCCGACTTCCCGAACATGTGGGACGCGTGGGACGTGGACGCGTTCTACCGGAACACCGTCACCGACCTGGTGGAGGCGGACGGGGTCGCCGCGGGTGAGGACGGCGTCTCGGTCCGGGTCGTGCGGTCCTTCGGCGCGTCGCGCGTCACCCAGGTGCTGTCGCTGGCGCCGGGGGAGCGGCGGCTGGAGATCGACACGGAGGTCGACTGGCACGAGACGGAGAAGTTCCTGAAGCTGGCGTTCCCGCTGGACGTGCACGCCGAACGGTACGCGTCCGAGACGCAGTTCGGGCACTTCCACCGGCCGACGCACACCAACACGTCATGGGAGAGGGCCAAGTTCGAGGCGTGCAACCACCGCTTCGTGCACCTGGAGGAGCCGGGCTGGGGCGTGGCGGTGGTGAACGACTCGACGTACGGCCACGATGTGACGCGCACGGTGCGCCGGGAGGACCGCGGCACGACCACCACGGTCCGGGCCTCCCTGCTGCGCGCGCCCCGCTTCCCCGACCCGGAGACCGACCAGGGCGTCCACCGCTTCCGGCACGCGCTGGTGCCGGGCGCCACGGTCGGGGACGCGGTACGCGAAGGCTGGCGGATCAACCTGCCGCAGCGGCGGCTGACCGGCGCGCACGCGGTGACGCCGCTGGTGACCGTGGCGGAGGACGCGGTGGTGGTGACGGCGGTCAAGCTGGCCGACGACGGCAGCGGTGACGTGGTCGTACGCTTCCACGAGTCGCGCGGCGGCCGTACGCCGGCCACGCTCACGGCGGACTTCGAGGTCGTGGAGGCGGTGGCGACGGACCTCCTGGAGCGACCGTTCGCCGATGCGCCCGCACCGCACCGCGAGGGCGACCGGATCACCCTGAAGCTGCGCCCGTTCGAGCTGATGACGCTGAGGCTGCAGCGGCGGCCCTAGAGTCCGGGCAGCCGCCCTGCCGACGGCACCACCGCCCGCGTCTACCGCCTGTGGGCGGCAGGGGCGGCCAGCCGGGTCGGCGGCATGTACTCCCGCACATAGGTGCGCTCCCAGCACGCGCCGCTCTCCTTCAGTTCGCGCCACGTGGTGAACCGGTAGCGGAACAGGCGGGCCCGTACGTAGCGCGGCGGCGCGTCGGCGGGGAAGGGGGAGCGGCGCAGCAGCCGCAGCGTGTCGCGGTCGTTCTCCAGGAGCCGTTCGACCAGGCCGCCGAACCAGGCGGCCGCGTACGCGGGGGAGAGGGCGGCGAACCACATCAGCCAGTCGAGCCGCAGATGGTACGGCGCGAACTGGCGCGGCCAGCGCCGAGGGTCGCCCGGCTTGCCCTTGAACTCGTACTCCCGCCAGTCGGAGTCCTCCCGCGGTACCTCGTCGGCCGTGCCCTCGATCACCACCTCGTACCGGGTCCGGCTGACGCTGCCGAACGCCCCGTAGGTGTTGACGAGGCGCAGCGGGTCGAACGAGCGGTTCATGACCTGGCGGCGGGAGAGCAGATTGCGCACGGGACGGTAGCTGAGGGCGAGCAGGCCCGCGCCGACCGCCAGGACCACCGCCTCGTACCACGCCGGCGCGGCCGCCGTCGCCGGGGGCGCGGCGGGGAATCCGACCGCCGACAGGGCCAGCACGATCGTGATCCAGTTCAGCCAGGAGAAGTTGCCGGACAGGACCAGCCACAGCTGGGTCACGATCATCACCGAGGCGGCGGCCGTCGCGATCGGCTGCGGCGTGAACAGCAGCACCGGCACGATCAGTTGCGTGACGTGGTTGGCCGCCACCTCCACACGGTGCAGCGGCTTCGGCAGACGGTGGAAGAACCAGCTCAGCGGGCCAGGCATCGGCTGCGTCTCGTGGTGGTGGTCCAGGCAGGTCAGCTTCCGCCAGCAGGCGTCCCCGCGGATCTTGATCAGTCCCGCGCCGAACTCGACGCGGAACAGGAGCCAGCGCAGCAGGAACAGCACGACGACCGGCGGAGCGACCGCGTCGTTGCCCAGGAACACCGCCAGGAATCCGGCCTCCAGCAACAGCGACTCCCAGCCGAAGGAGTACCAGGTCTGCCCGACGTTGACGATCGACAGATACATCGCCCAGGGGAGCAGCCACAGCAGCATCCCGGCCCACAGCGGCACACGGGAGTCCAGCCCCGCGATCAGCGCCGCCGACACCGCGCACCCCGCCCATGACCAAGCGGCGAAGAAGCGGTCCGAGTAGCGCAGGTGGAAGACGCTCGGCGCCTGGGCGAAACGCACCCGGGCGACGAACCGCGGCACCGGCAGCATTCCCCGCTCACCGATCAGCGCGCGGAACTGCAGCGCCGCGGCCAGGAAGGCGACCAGGTACACGGCGGCCAGAGCCCGTTGGAAGACCAGCCGGCTCAGCCAGTACTCCGGCGCGACGAACCAGTCCACGGTGACCGCTCCTCTCCTCCCAGTGTGACCCCGGACGCGCCCGGGCAGGCCCGTGACTCTGTGTGCACCGCTTCCACGGTTGCGTAACGCGCCCCGCGGGCAGAAGTCGAAGATCGGGGCAAACCCTGGCATGGTGGGCCCATGGCTGATCGGGGAGCGAGCGCCCTGTCACTCCCGGACGACTGGCCCGCCCACCCGGATCCGATCCTGGCGCTCAACCGCATGGGCAGTTTCGACTGGGACCTGGACACCGGACTCTTCCACATGGATGCCCGGGCCCACGAGATCTTCGACCTGCGCCCCGACGAATACGACGGCCACCCCGAGAGCCTGGCGGTCCGGGTCCCCACGGCCGAGAACCGCCGCCTCGACGCGCTGATCGCCCAGGCGATCAAGGACGGCAGCGAGAACTTCGGCGCCTACTTCCGCGTCCGCCGCCGCGACGGCACCCTGCGCTGGACCCACACCCAGGGGTACATCCGGCGTGACGAGTCGAGCCGGCCGCGCAGGATCATCGGCATCGTCCGCGACGCGACGCAGGAACTGCACGAGATCCAGGCCCGCAGCGACCAGTCACTCCAGGACGAGGCCCTGCGCCGCCAGACCGACATCGTCCAGAGCACGACCGCGGCGCTGGCCCACGCCCGCACCGTCAAGGACGTCATCGAGGTCATCAGGGACAGCCACGGCCTCACCCCTCTCGGCGCCGCCAGCCTCGTCGTGGGCCTGGTGGAGGCGGGCCGCATCCGGCTCGTCGTCGAAGGACCCAGGGAAGGGGTCGTTCCCCGCGCCGTGGTCACACGCGTCGACGACCCGTACCCGATGAGCGAGGTCGTGCGCACCCTCAGCCCGCGGTTCATCGAGTCGCCGGAGGAGTTCGCCGAGCGCTACCCGCTCCTGTGGCCGCGCCTGGCGGGCCTGCACATCACCTCGGCCGCCTATCTGCCGCTGATCGTGCAGGCCCGCCCCATCGGCGTCGTGGGACTGCTCTACGACGACCGGCGCGGCTTCACCCCCGAGGAGCGCAACGTCCTGCTCGCGCTGGGCAGCGGCATCGCCCAGAGCCTGCAGCGCGCCATGTTCTACGAGCAGGAGAAGGACCTCGCCGAGGGCCTCCAGCAGGCGATGCTGCCCCGCTCCATCCCCAGTGTGCCCGGCGCCGACGTCGCCGTCCGCTACCGCGCCGGCGGGGCCGGGCGCTCCCTCGGCCGGGACATCGGCGGCGACTGGTACGACCTGGTCCCGCTGCCCGGCGGCCGCGTCGGCGCGGTCATCGGCGACGTCCAGGGCCACGACACGCACGCGGCCGCCGTCATGGGCCAGCTGCGGATCGTCCTGCGCGCGTACGCCGCCGAGGGGCACACGCCCGCCACCGTGATGGCCCGCGCATCGGTCTTCCTGCGGGAACTCGAGACCGAACGGTTCGCGACCTGTCTGTATGCCGAGGCCGACCTGTCCACGGGCGTGGTGCAACTGGTCCGGGCCGGGCACATCGACCCGCTGGTGCGGCTGGCCGACGGAAGCTGCCGGACCCTGCCGGTCGAGGGCGGCCTGCCGCTCGGGCTGTCGGCCGAGTTCGACCGCCTCGAATATCCGGTCACCACCCACGAAATGGACGCCGGCCAGACCCTGCTGCTGTGCACCGACGGGCTGGTCGAACAGCCCGGGGCGGATCTCGACGAGGGCATGCAGGCCCTGCTGGAGCTCATCGGCACCGGCCCCGACGACGTCCACGACCTCGCCGACCGGCTCATCGAGGTGGCGAGGGAGCGCAACGGCGACGACGACGTGGCCCTGCTGCTCCTGCAGCGCCGGGGCCTGGCCCAGCGGACCGGCGGCCGGCTCCAGCAGCATGTCGCGCTCGGCGACCCCGAAGCGCTCATCGGGGCCCGGCACATGATCCGCGCCGCGGTGCGCACCTGGGGCGCCGGCGAGCGTTCCGACGAGATCGAACTCGTCGCCGACGAGCTGATCACCAACGTCCTCATGCACACCGAGGGCCCCGCGAACGTCACCCTCCGGGTCCTCACCGGTCACGACCGCAGGCTTCGTGTCGAGGTGGAGGACTCCTCCAGCGCCCTGCCCCGGCGCCGCGAGGCGGGCGAGTCCGGCCTCTCGGGCCGTGGCCTGCTGCTCGTCGACCGGCTCGCGGACGTGTGGGGCGTCGAGGCGCGCGGTGGCGGCAAGGTCGTGTGGTGCGAGTTCATGGTCCGGCCGCGCGGCTGAGGGATGCGCCGCACCCGCGCCCACGGGCGGCGGATGGCACCCTGGACACATGCCGGAACTGCCCGAGGTCGAAGCGCTCAAGGACTTCCTGGCCGACCGTCTCGTGGGCCACGAGGTGGTAAGGGTGCTGCCCGTTGCGATCAGCGTTCTGAAGACGTACGACCCTCCGGTCACCGCCGTCGAGGGGCACGAGGTCACGGCCGTGCGCCGGTACGGCAAGTTCCTCGCCCTGGAGGCCGGCGGACTGCACTTCGTCATGCACCTGGCCCGCGCGGGCTGGCTCCAGTGGCGGGACCGCCTGCCCGACGGTGTCCCCCGCCCCGGCAAGGGCCCGCTCGCCCTGCGGGTCGCCCTGGAGACGGGGGAGGGCTTCGACCTGACGGAGGCCGGCACCCAGAAGCGGCTCGCGGTGTATGTCGTACACGATCCGCAGGAGGTCTTGGGGGTGGCGCGCCTGGGCCCGGACCCGCTGGCCGCCGACTTCGACGAGCGGCGCCTCGCGCGGCTTCTCGGAGGGGAGCGCCGCCAGATCAAGGGGGCGCTGCGCGACCAGGGCCTGATCGCCGGCGTCGGGAACGCCTACAGCGACGAGATCCTGCATGCGGCGAACATGTCCCCCTTCAAGCTGGCGTCCTCGCTGTCGCCCGAGGAGACACGGCGCCTGTACGAGGCGCTGCGTGCCACGCTCGCGGAGGCGGTCGAACGCTCGCGCGGTCTGGCCGCCGGACGCCTGAAGGCGGAGAAGAAGAGCGGACTGCGGGTCCACGGCCGCACGGGACAGCCCTGCCCCGTGTGCGGCGACACGGTCCGCGAGGTGTCCTTCAGCGACTCCTCGCTGCAGTACTGCCCGACGTGCCAGACGGGCGGCAAGCCGCTGGCGGACCGCAGGATGTCGCGGCTGCTCAAGTAGAGCGGCGCACGGGGAGCGGCCCGCGCACCCGGTCAGCGCGACTTCAGGGTGATCAGGTGCCGCCCGTCCTCGGTGAGCACCTCGTAGCGGTCGATCTCCCTGGCCTGCAGTGCCGCACCGCCCTGCACGTTCGCCGCCCCGCCGTCGCCCCCGGGCATCATCCAGCTCGTCACCGTCTGCTCCGACCCGTCCTTGCCGACTGCGACGAGCCGGCAGGGGCGCGGCCCCGACGTGTCCTTGACCTTCACATCGATCTGGCTGCCCCAGACGCGGTCCTGCGTGGTGAGCTCGGCCCACACGCCCGTGTCCGGGTCCGTCCCGCTCATGGCCGTCGTGGGGGAGGACGTGCCGTGGCCGGAGAGGACCGCGACTGTCGGCCCGCCCACCGCGAACACCACGGCGGCCGCGACCGCGTACAGCCGGTGTCTGCGCCTGCCGCGGTGCTTGGCCGACACCTCGTCGAGCAGCCGCTCCAGCAGCCGGGGCCCGGGGGCCGCGAAGGGGTGCACGGACCGGGGCGTCGCCTGCCGGTACAGCAGCAGTTGCCGTGCGGCGGGGCGGAACTCGCTCACGTGCGCCGTACAGCTCGGACACTCCATGAGGTGGTCCTCGAAGCGGAAGGATTCCGCCTCGTCCAGCACGCCCAGCGCGTAGGCGCCGACGTCGCGATGCCGTTCCAGGGACCTCATACCAAATCCTCATGCCGGTGAGCGGGGTGGGGGTGGTGCTGCTGTTGCCCACCGGTACGGACCAGACCGCCGAATCACTCAAGGCGTGAGAGAAGAAGGCGGATATTCGGAGCGGTCGGCCCCGCGGATTGGTCCCGGTTCAAAAAAGATGGATCGCGAGGTGGCCGAGGGGGAGCCCGAGCTGCCAGGCGGGCGTCCAGACCTGAGGGCCGTCGTCCTCGCCGGTCACGGGGCCGCCGCCGGGCACCGCGTCCAGGTCAGGGGCGAGGAGCTCGGTCTCCTCCAGCCAGCGCCAGGCCGCCGAGGCGAGCTCCAGGTCCGGGGTGGGGCCGTCCGCCTCGGCCGCCTCGGCGCTCAGCTGCGCCATCCGCTCGCCCACCCAGTCCTGCCACGGCTGGTCGTACGCCGTCAGCGAAAGCCAGGTCTCGAGCTGCGAGACGACCCGGATGCCGGAGAGTTCGCCACTGGTGTCGGACAGGAAGATGGTCAGTGCCAGGGCATCGCGCCCGGCGCGGAACTCGAAGGACGTGGGCGGCATGAGGTCGCCGGTGCGCAGCAGTTCGTCGGCGATGTACTCGGCGTACAGCCACGCCATGGGGACGGTCAGTTCACCGTCGCCGGTGCCGTCCGTGCTCTCTTGGCCTCTGTGCAGCATCCCTTCCTGCCTTCCTCCGGTCGTGCGCGTCGCCCGAACCCGGGCCCCAGTCGGGAACACGGATGAAGCAAGCTGATTGCTCAACCATGGTCCGCAGCAAGGCGCTTTACGGAGGTTTGACTCGGCCGTCGGTTTCAGTGCAGGTCGGCCGCGTATCCCGGGAGGACCCGGCGCAGGGCGCGCAACGCGTAGTGCGCGCGAGACTTCACGGTACCGGGCGGAATCCCCAGGGCCTCGGCGGCCTCCGCCACGCTCGCCCCGTGGAAGTACACCTGCATCAGGACCTCGCGGTGCTCGGGAGTGAGAGTCTTCACAGCCCTGCGCACATCGAGCATCGCGGTGGACCGCTCGGTGTGATCGGCGATCACCCGCGCGTTCTCCAGGATGGCGTCGCCGACCTCGGCGGGACGCGCCTGGCGGGCCCGCCGCGCGTCGATGGCGAGCCGCCGCCCGACCGTCAGCAGCCAGGGGCGCACGGATTCGAAGTCATGGGCGCGGAGCGCCTCGGGGTGTTGCCAGGCACGCACGAGCGTCTCCTGCAGTAGATCCTCGGCGCGCTGGCGGTCGCCGTCGCAGAGCCTGAGCAGCAGGGCGAAGAGGGGGCGGCCGTGCTCGCGCTGCAGCTCGGCCAGCTCGTGCTCGGCGGTCGTCCCGTGGGGTGGGGTGGTGGTTCCGGCCGTCATGGGCGTTATGGCAACGCGCCCGGCGCCGCCGGGACAGTGCGGCGGCACGGCTGTGCGGTGGGCGGTCGCTGTTCGTCGGTGAACGGTGCGGTGAGCGGTCGACCGGGAGGTGTGCGGTCGTTCCCGGGGCGGGCGGGCGTCCGGGCGACGGCGGGATTTCACCGTTACCATCGGTTGCGGCGGGTCTGTATGTCGACATGTCTCCGCCGTGCCCCCATCCGGATGCCTGCACCTGCATACCAATGCCAACATTGACATGGGTATGCAGGCATGGGCTTTGCGCCTCACAGCGGGTGTGATCGCGGCTCGACCCCACCGGCCGGCCTCGGTCGCTTGTGCGAGTAGTCGAAGTGGGCGATCCGGCCGGGGAGAGCCCGGACGTCACGGCACGACCGTCACCGGCCAGCGTCCCGCCTTCACGAGCCGGACGGCCACGGAGCCGATGATGCGGTGGCCGGCCTGCTCGGACGCTCCGACCACCACCGCGTCCGCCTTCAGTTCGTCGGCCGCCTTGACCAGACCGCTGTAGGGGTCCCCACGGAAGGTGTGGAACTCCCAGCGCACCTCGAATATGTCCTTCACCCGCTCCGTGGCCTCGCGGATGTGGGTGAGCAGTTCCTCCGCGATCGTGTCGGTGGTCTCGGCCACGGGCGCCCCGAGTGCCGCACCCGCCGCCATCACCGGCTGCACGTACACCACCGCGAGCAGCGCGCGCTGCCTCCTGGCGAGACCGCCGGCGTAGGCCGCCGCGCGGAGCGAGGAGTCCGAGCCGTCCACCCCGACGACGATGACCTTGGGCCCGTCCGTACCCAGCTCGAATCGATGCGAGTGCTGTTCCGTCACGGCTGCGAGGCTATCGGAAGCCGCAGGTCCAAAGGCCCCCGCGGGGAGCGGGGAGGGCCTTCTCCGCGGCCCGGACCGCGCGGCCGGGCAAGGGGCGGGGGCCGCGCTCCGCGGGGCAACCGCCGCCGCGTCGGCGGTGGTACGCCCCGTCCGTCCGGTACATTCGGCACGGTTGCTCCCCAAGGGGGCGGAACTGGTACGTCATGAAAAAGGATCAACTGTTCACACGACGCCGGCTCTTGCTGGCCGGTGCCGCACTCATGGGTGCCGCGGGGACGGCGGGTGCGGCCCGGCTGCGCGGTGCCGACGGCCCGGCGCGGCCCGGAGGGCGGGCCACCGCGGCCGTGGGTCCGCAGGCGCCCGCCCCGCCGTCGTCCGTCTTCCGGCTGGAGCCCATGGCCGGCTACGGCCCCTCGCGCCCCGCGCCCGCCCGGATCCCCGTACCCCGCGAGCCGGTGCAGCGCCTGCCGGAACACGGCAGAGGCATGGTGCTGACCTTCGACGACGGCCCCGACCCCCGCTACACCCCCGGCATCCTGCGCACGCTGCGGGAGTACGACGTACGCGCGGTGTTCTTCGTGTGCGGGCGCATGGCCGTCGAGAACAAGGACCTGCTGCGCGAGATGGCCGACGACGGCCACCTCGTCGGCAACCACACCTGGACGCACCGGTTGCTCACCCGGCTGTCCCGGGCGGAGATCCGAGCGGAGATGGAGAGCACCTGCGCGACCATCCAGGACGCCTACGGCGAGGCACCGCTGTGGTTCCGCGCGCCGTACGGGGCCTGGAACCGGGCCGTCTTCCAACTCGGCGCCGAACTGGGCATGGAGCCGCTCGCCTGGACGGTGGACTCGCTCGACTGGACGGAACCGGGCAGCCGCAGGATCGCCGAGCAGGTGGCGGACGGTGCCGCCCCCGGCGTCATCGTGCTGTCCCACGACGCCGGAGGGGACCGCTCACAGACCGTCGAAGCGCTGGGCCGGTACCTGCCGCGGCTGCTGGACCGTGGCTACCACCTCACCGTGCCCCGGCGGAGGTTCGCCTGAGCGCATCCCGGCGGGCCGGCTCAGCGCACCTCGACCAGGCGGGCGAACACCACCACGTTGCCCTCGTACCCCTCGTCCTCGGAGAAGGCGCCCCCACAGGTGATGACGCGCAGTTCCGGAACCCCCTTGTTCCCGTAGACGGTGTCGCCGGGGAAGTTCTTCTTGTCGAAGACCTTGACACCGTAGACCCCGAACACGGCGGTCCTGCCGTCCTGGCGCTGGACCTCGACGCGGTGTCCCTTCCTGAGGCCGCCGAGCCCGTAGAAGACGGCCGGGCCCTGACTGTTGTCGACATGCCCCACGATCACGGCCGTGCCCCGCTCGCCCGGCGAGACCGCGCCGGTGAACCAGCCGGCGAGGTTCGTGTTCCCGGGCGGCGGCGCGTCCACCCAGCCGGACGGGTCCAGGGCGACCGGCACGACAGGGGCGTTGACCCCGAGTGCGGGGATGCGGACCCGGGAGACCAGCGAGAACCGCAGGGCCGCGGGCGTCCTGCCGAGGGCGGGGCCCGCGGTGCTGCGGCTGTCCGGGGCCGCCGCCGAGGCCGGCTGCGGCGGGCCCGCGCCGAACTCGCCGGAACCGTTGCGCACCAGGGCGAGGCCCGTCAGCAGAACAAGCGCGATCACCCCCCACGGGGTGCGCGTGGTGCGCCGCACCTCCGCCTCGGCCGGACCGGACGCGGACATTCACCCTCCCTTCTCGACACCGCCGTCGGCACGTCCGCCGCGCGGGTCGGCACGCCGTCGGCGGCGGCATCCGTGAGAGACGGCACTCGGCCGGACGGGTGGCGCGCGGGCTGTCGGCGCCGCGCCATGACCTTCAGGACGGTTCGCACACGGCGGGGCGCCGCCGCCACAGGTACCAGGCCGCGCCGATCGAGCCGGAGACGAGCGCCGCTCCCAGGCCGATCCGCTCGATGTCGAAGCCGCCGATGCTGCCGCCGAGGCCGGCGTGCACGCCGTGGCGCCGGTAGCGTCTGCCGGAGTCGCCGAAGAAGCCCTCGCCGTCGTCGTTGCCGCGGCCGGTGGTGACGGCGAGATGCCGCCGGCCGGACTCGGTGCCGCACGGGAACGTCGCCTCGTACGCGGAGCCGCGTTTGGCGTCGTAGGCGTTGGAGTCGGTGCCGCACTCCCCCACCGGCAGGGTGCTCCGGACACCGGGGGCGATCGTCCCCGGCCCGGCGGCGTGGGCGAACGACGCGGCGGCGTGGGCGCCGCCGCCTCCGGCAACGGCCGCGGGAGCGGTGAGCGTCAGGGCGGTGACGCCCAGCAGTGCGGCCGAAGCGACGCGTATCGCGCGCATGGTGAGCCTCCAGGTCTCCGAGGAGCCGTGCCGCGGACCGTTTCCGCCTGCGTCGGACATG
This sequence comes from Streptomyces caeni, assembly GCF_042678285.1. Classification (NCBI taxonomy): domain Bacteria; kingdom Bacillati; phylum Actinomycetota; class Actinomycetes; order Kitasatosporales; family Streptomycetaceae; genus Streptomyces; species Streptomyces caeni. The sequence continues at coordinate 11,878 of NZ_JBHUDX010000079.1, read as the reverse complement.
CACCTCGATGAGCGAAACGCTAGGAAGGCCGGTGCCGTGGCGCGATCGCTGTCGTGCGAACGGGGCATGCGTTGCGCCGTGCGGGGGACGGCCGCGCCCCTGCCCGCTACCGGTGAAGCCCCGGGAACAGCGCCAGGAACGGCTGCGCGGAGGCGGTGAAGCCGCGGCCGTAGGGCGCGTCGAAGTCCCAGATCAGGAAGAGCAGGAAGGCGATCAGCGCGGAGAAGAGCCCGGCCAGGACCAGTTCGCGGGCCGAGCGCCGGATCTGCAGGGCGAAGACCATGCCGATGGTGACCACCGCGCCCGCGATCAGGCCGAACCACACCACCGGCGGCATGGTCGAGCCCGCCGAGTCGGCCCGGGCGGCCCGCGCCGCGTCCGCGGCCGCGACCTGGTCGAGGAGCGGCTGGTACGCCTGCGCCTGGAAGTCGGTCGCCGGTTCGTGGTCGGTGACGTCCTGACGGATCCGCTGGAGCAGTTCCCGGCCGCGGACGGTCAGCGTGCCGTGAGCGGCCATGGTCTTCCACTCGGTGGTGACGACGTGTCCGGCATACGCGTTGACGTCGGCGCGGATGCGGTCGCGGACGTCCGCCGGATAGACCCGTACCCGCTCCGAGATCTCGTGCAGCGCCTGGGCCTCGGCCTGGACATGGTCCTGGGCGGCGCCGCGGGCCTCCCAGACCCCGGCGATGGCCAGGCCCAGCACGATGGCGTACACCACGCCGATCCACATGGTCATGTATTCGATCACGTCCGGTGTCTCGGACGGATCGTCGTCCTCACCGGCCGTGCGATGGCGTAGCAGGGTCACCGCGATCACGACGGCGCAGGCGGCCGCAATCGCGAGGGTGAGAACAAGCCATTCCGACAACAGATGCCTCCAGGGATCAGCGCTCAGCGCGGACGCAGCGCGGCGACGGCGAACACCGCGGGCACGACGATGAGCAGGGTGAATGTGAGCGGCGACGGACCGTGGCGCGGTGGCCGCGGGCGTGGCATCAGGCGATGCGGCGGATAGCGCACCGGGTGGGCCGCGGGCCGTGGCCCGGGCGTGTGCGAGGGGACCGGGAGCGGGGTGCGGGCGGCGTGCCGTGCCGGCACCGGCCGGGGGCGGGGTGCCGTGGCCGGCGGCGGTGGGGGCGGCGGCGCAGGTGTCCGGGCCGGCTCCGGCCTCGGGTCCGGCGTGGGGCGGGCCGGTGGCTCGGGTGCCGGTGGGGGCGTGGGAACGGGCGGGGGCGTGGGAACGGGTGTCGGGGCCGGGCTCTGTGACGGGCACACCGGCGGCAGGGAGAGGGCGCCGCCGTCCACGAGCACGTCCGAGCCTGCCCCTGTGCCTGCGCCCGCGACCGCCACCGCCTGCGTGCCGTCCGGGCCGGTCGAGGCGGACGCGCAGGCGTCGGCCCGTGCCGTGCCGCCCGGGGCGCCCACGAGGATCCAGACGAGCGTCACCAGGGCCGGCACCCTGGTGACGAGGCCGGACCGGTTCCGTTGGGGTCGATGCACGACGGAGATCATGGGCTCGTCCGTGTCCACGCACGCGGCCGGGCCCGCGAATTGCCCCGAAGGAGGGAGATGCGCGTCCGCGAGGTTTGCCCCTGCGGGCTGCGGGCTGCGGGCTGCGGGGAGCCGGCCGCCACCACGTGAGGGCTTCGGGCCGCGGGGCGGATGGCCGAGACGCGTCACAGGGTCAGGAAAGAAATGCCCGGCCGGATTGAACACATCGGGCGCCCCCGCTCGTACCTAGTGCCGACGCGGCGCACAAAGGTCGCTGCAACCCCAATGTTGACAGCGGGAGTTGGACATGAAGACATCCTGGCGGAGCGCCTCCCTCGTGGCGACAGCTGCGGCCGTGCTGGCGCTCACGACGGCGTGCGGTCAGGAGAGCGGCCCCCAGTCGCCGGGCAGCCAGAACGTGGGGGCCACCGCTGCCCCGGGCGGTTACGGCTCCGTCACCGACCCCGGGAACGGCTATGGGGCGGACTCCACCAGTGCGCCGAGTGCCTCCCCGAACGGGCAGCGCGCGGGCCAGCTGGCCGTCGTCGACAACGCGAAGCTCGGCAAGATCATCACCGATGGCACGGGCCTCACCCTCTACCGCTTCGACCAGGACACGGCCGAACCGCCGAAGTCCACCTGCGACGGCGACTGCGCGAAGACGTGGCCGCCCGTTCCCGCGGAGGGTGCCACGGCCGCCTCCGGCATCGACACGTCCCTGCTCGGCGAGGTCACCCGCACCGACGGCACCAAGCAACTGACCGTCGCCGGCTGGCCGATGTACCGCTACGCCAAGGACACCAAGGCCGGCGACACCAACGGCCAGGGAGCCAAGGGCACCTGGTTCGCCACCGCGCCCACCGGCAAGAAGGCCGGCGCGGCCCTGCCGGGCCTGTCCGTCCGCAACGACCCCGAGCTCGGCCCGATCGTCGTCGACAAGAACGGCATGACGGTCTACCGCTTCATGAAGGACGAGGCATGGCCGAAGCCGGTGTCGCGGTGCACGGGCGCCTGCCTGGAGAAGTGGCCGGTCGTGGCACCGGTCCCGGCCGGGGACACCAAGGGTGTCAAGAAGAAGGGCCTCATGGGCTTCACCCGCCCCGACGGTCAGAAGCAGATGACCGTCAACTGCTGGCCCATCTACACCTTCTCCGGTGACACGGCCCCCGGAGAGACCAACGGTCAGGGCGTGGGCGGCACCTGGTACGCCGTCTCGCCCGACGGAAAGCCGGTCGGCGCGCCCAAGTAGAGATCACCTTCCCCAGGGTCGATCGATCGTCTCGCCCAGTCAGCCACGGAACGCGAAGGGAGTGGACTGAGAAGCAGGAGTGCCGGACGCACGCAACACAGGCGCGCACGACCCGGTCCGCTCCCTCCGCACCGCACGGGGGGAGCGGACCGCTTCGGCATGTCCGGGACACGACGCGGACGCAGGGGCGCGGTCGTGAGTCGTGGCACGTGCCGCAGGCAGTGACCGGGAACGGATGGTCAATTTCCGTTTCCGGTCGCTCGGTTGGCGGACGATCAGTAGCCTCTGCTCGAACACCGGATCGCCATACCGCCGCCTACGCCTTGGAGAACTACATGGAGCGCCCCGCCTGGGCCCCACGGAACATCGACATCTCCGTGCCGAGCGTGTCCCGCATGTACGACTTCTACCTGGGCGGATCGCACAACTTCGAGGTCGACCGGGAGGCCGCGCGCCAGGCCATGGAGTTCATGCCGGGACTCCCCAAGATCATGCAGGCGAACCGGGCGTTCATGCGCCGCGCGGTGCGTTTCGCCGCCGGGGAGGGCATCACCCAGTTCCTCGACATCGGTTCGGGCATCCCGACCTTCGGCAACGTCCACGAAGTGGCGCGGGGGGCACGGCCCGGCGCGCGCGTCGTGTACGTCGACCACGACCCGGTGGCGGTCGCGCACAGCCAGGCCGTCCTGGAGGGCGACGAGGACGCCGACGTCGTCGCGGCCGATCTCCTCATGCCCCAGGACATCCTGGCGAGCCCTCAGGTGGAGCGCCTGATCGACCTGAACCGCCCGGTAGCACTCCTTCTGGTTGCCATACTGCACTTCGTGGAGGACGCGGACGACCCGTACGGCGCGGTGGCCGAGTTGCGCGACGCGCTCGCGCCGGGCAGCCTGCTGGTCCTCACGCACGCCTCGTACGAGGGAGTCCCGCTCGCGCAGGAGCAGGCCGAGGGCGCTGTCGACGTGTACAAGAACATCCGCAATCCGCTGATCATGCGCTCGCGCGAGGAGATCGCGCGGTTCTTCGAGGGGTACGACATGGTGGAACCCGGGCTGGTGCCGATGCCGATCTGGCGGCCCGACACGGCGCCCGAGGACGAGGATCCGTATTCCTTCTCGGGGTTCGCCGGCGTGGGGCGCTCGGCGTGACCGCGGAGCCGGGCGGGCCGGAGGACAGACTGCGCAGGTTCGCGACGATCTGGAGCCGGGCGGTCTTCCCGGCGACCTCGACGTCGCTGACCCGGCCCGAGTTCGAGGAGCAGCTGCTGCCGCTGGCCCGGCGTCTGCGCGACGCGCTGCGGGCGAGGGCGTTCGACGCCCCCGCGGCCAGGAGGATCGGCGCGGCGCTCATCGAGGCGCACTGCACCGACCCCGAGACGCTCAGCCGCACGCTCGACTGCGTCGACGCCTACCTGGTGCTCTACTGCGGCGACCCGGATGCCCCGGCGGAGGCGCAGGAGGCCCTGCGGACCCGCTGCTCGCGGTTGCAGCACGCGATGGCCGCCGGGTTCGCCGAGGCCCTGCGGGAGCGGACACTGGCCGAACAAGAGGCGATCTCACGGGCCGCCCTCACCGCCCAGGGCGTGGTGGCGCAGGCCCTGCACACCAGTGAGGCCCGCTTCCGCGCGGTCTTCGAGGGCGCGGCCATAGGGATCGCCATCGCGGACCTCGACGGCAACATGCTGGAGTTCAACGGCGCGCTGCTGCGCATGTTCGGCGGCTCGGAGAACCTGATGCGCGGCCGCAACGTCACCGAGTGGACCCATCCGGAGGACGCGCCGCAGGTCTGGCGCCTGTACGAGGAACTCGTCCGGGGCGAGCGCGAGCACTACCACGTCGAAAAGGCCTTCTACCGGCCCGACGGAACGGTTCTGTGGACCAACCTCACGGTGTCCCTGCTGCGCGACGCCGACGGGTGCCCCCAGTACCAGCTCGCCCTCATGGAGGACACCACCGAGCGGCGGCTGCTCAACCTCCGGCTGCGCTACGAGGCCACGCACGACGCGCTCACCGGGCTGCCCAACCGCACCCTCTTCTTCGAGCGCCTGGAGAAGGCCCTCGCGGCGGGCGGGGGACAGCGGTTCGGCCTGTGCTACCTCGACCTCGACGGTTTCAAGACCATCAACGACAGCCTCGGGCACGCGGCCGGCGACCGGCTGCTCGTCGAGGTCGCCGACCGGCTGCAGGCGTGCGCCACCGCGCCCGGCGAGATGGTGGCGCGCCTGGGCGGGGACGAGTTCGTGGCGCTGACCACCGGGCCCGACACCGAGCGCGGGGTCGACGAGCTCGCCGCACGCATCATGAACGCGCTGGTCACCCCGATCGGCATCGACGGGCGCGAGCTGACTGTGCGGGGCAGCATCGGCATCGTGGAGGGCCCGGTGGGGGAGCGCGGCCCGGCCGAGGTGCTGCGCAGCGCCGACATCACCATGTACCGGGCCAAGTCCGCGGGCGGCAACCGCTTCGAACTCGCCGACCCCGAGGCCGACGCGCGCGCCATCACACGGCACGGGCTGACCACGGCGCTGCCCACCGCGCTGGACCGGGGCGAGTTCTTCATCGAGTACCAGCCGCTGGTGCACCTCGGCGACGGCACCGTGCGCGGCGCGGAGGCCCTGGTGCGCTGGTTGCATCCGCAGCACGGCGTGCTCGGTCCCGACCGCTTCATCCCGCTGGCCGAGCGTACCGGGCTGATCGTGCCGCTGGGCCGCTGGGTCCTCGAAGAGGCGGTACGGCAGGCCCGGGCATGGCAGGAGAGACACGAGCGGACGGGCCCGTTGCGCATCAACGTCAACCTCTCACCGTGCCAGCTCACCCATCCCGGACTGGTCTCCGACACCGTCGACATCCTGGAGCAGTCCGGCCTCGAACCGGACGCGCTGTGTTTGGAGGTGACGGAGTCGGCGCTCATCGGCGCGGACGACGACCTGCTCAAGCCGCTGCGGCGACTGGCCGAGATGGGCGTGGACATCGCCCTCGACGACTTCGGCACGGGCTACTCGAACCTCGCCAACCTGCGCAGGCTGCCGGTGCGGATCCTGAAGCTGGACCGTTCCTTCACCCAGGGCATGCAGCAGTACCCGGCCGACCCCGTCGACCTCAAGATCGTCGAAGGGATCGTCTCCCTCGCCCACAGCCTGGACCTCGCCGTCACCGTGGAGGGCGTGGAGACCGGCGCCCAGGCCGAGCAGCTGCGGATACTGGGCTGCGACACGGCCCAGGGCTGGTACTACGCCCGCCCCGGCCCACCGGACCGGCTGCACGAACTGGCGCTGGTGGACGCGACGGGCTGAGCGGGCCCGCCCCACGGACGCGCGGTGCCGGCGGCGTCCGCGCGGTGGGCCTGCCGCGCACCGACGCGCCCCTCGTGCACGGCGGCCCGCCGGCGGTCACCGGCCCGTGGTGTCCCTGATGGCGTCCCGCCGGGTGCAGCGCCGTTGCCTTCGGAGCGCGCGCCCTGTCAAGGGGCGGGACCCCTGGTGGTCCCCTTGGTGCCGAAGCCTGGGGACGAGCGATCCGGGGGCCGCGTTGTCACAGGAGTCCGTCAGTGTCCGGTCCGGGGCACCATCGTCGGACGTGTACGCGCCCGGCCGGCCGGGCGAGTTGACGCACGTCATCGACCCCGACCCGGTCGATGCGGTGCTCGATGGCACCGGTGCCCGCGAGCACAGGGTTCGGGGTCCGGGTAGGAACGGAACAGGAAACCGGCATAGCTGTCAGAATTCTTGACGTCCGGTGTTCGGTGCACTCGCTGGAGGTGCCACCTGTTGGCGGAGCTTGCCATGATCGTCGGCGCGCGGCAGGTCAGGCGGCGCAGGTTGCCGCCCGTGGCGAAGCACGTCCGTTGGGACGACGATGCCGAGGTCTCGATCGTCCGTGACTGATGTGGAACGACGGTGGCTCAGGACGCTTCTGAGCGGAACCTGGCCCGGGTCACCGTCCGCCCACCGGGCGCTGCTGCCTCCCACCCGGCGAGACCAGGCCCGTCTCGTACGCGAGAACCACCGCCTGGGCGCGGTCGCGGAGGTTGAGCTTGGCGAAGATCCGCGCCACGTGCGTCTTCACCGTCGACTCGGTGAGCGTCAGCTCGCTCGCCAGCTCGCTGTTGGAGAAGCCATGCCCCAGCAGTGTCAGCACCTCCCGCTCGCGCGGCGTCAGCGGGGCCAAGTCGCGGTGCGGCGCCGGGGCTTGGGTGGAGGTGGCCGGGGTGGGGGCGCCGGTCGCGAAGCGTTCGACGAGCCGCCGCGTGATCGAGGGCGCGAGTAGCGCGTCCCCTGTGTCCACCAGGCGTACGGCGGCGGCGAGATGGGCCGATGTGACGTCCTTGAGCAGGAAGCCGCTGGCGCCTGCGGCGAGGGCGGCGTACACGTAGTGGTCGAGGTCGAAGGTGGTCAGCATGATCACCCGGCACCGGGGGACCTGGACGAGGATCCGGCGGGCGGCCTCCAGGCCGTCCATTCCGGGCATCCGGATGTCCAACAGCGCGACGTCCGGACGGTGTTCGAGCACCTTGGCGACCGCCTCGGCGCCGTCGGAGGCCTCGCCCACCACGTCGATCCCGCGGGCGGTCAGGATCATCCGGAACCCGGTGCGGACCAGCTCTTGGTCGTCGGCGATCACGACCCGGGGCCCGAGCCGGCCGGTTGAGGGCGCGTCCGTCACGGCCGGTCCAGCGGGATGCGCGCGCGGATGCGGAAGCCGCCGCCGATGCGGCGCCGGGCGTCGAGGTCGCCGCCGTAGACGGCGACCCGCTCGCTCAGGCCGAGCAGCCCGCGCCCCGTCCCGTCGGCCCGCCGCTCGGGACCAGCCGCGTCCCCGGTAAGCACGCTCGGCCCGCTGTTCAGCACCTCCACCCGCAGATAGTGGTCCGCGTAGCGCACCGTCACCTCCGCCTTCACCCCGTTCCCGTGCTTGAGCGCGTTGGTCAGCGCCTCCTGGATGATCCGGTACGCCGTCACGTCGATTCCGCCCGGCAGCGGCCGCGGCTCGCCGGAGATCCGCACCTGGACCGGCAGGCCGGCGAAGGCGAACCGGTCGATCAGCGGGCTGAGCCGACCAAGGCTCGGCTGCGGCGCGAAGCCGTCCTGGTCCGGCTCGTCGGCGCCGTCCGGCGCGGGGGCGAGCAGGCCTAGCAGGTGTCGCAGTTCGGTCATCGCGTTCCGCCCGGCGGTCTCAACGGCCGTCATCGCGGCCGTTGCCTCCTCCGGCATGGTGGCCAGCACCTCACGGGCCGCACCGGCCTGCACAACCATCAGGCTCACGTTGTGACTGACGATGTCGTGCAGCTCCGTGGCGATCCTGGCCCGCTCGGCGTCGACGGCCGTGCGCGCCGCGCTCTGCCGCTCCCGCTCCAGCAGCCAGCCGCGCTCGCCTATTGCCGCCCGGTACGCGCGCCGCGCCCGGGCGAGCGCCACGGCCAGCCAGCCGGCCGCGCCTGCTGCCACCAGGGCGGCGATCCAGCCCGCATTCGTTCCCCACACGCCGCCAGCTTCCCAGCTCACGGCGTGGTCCACATCATTCGGGGGTGCCGCCTGTGTACATCCCCGGTACTACGGGCCCGGACAGTTACATCCCGGGTGGGACGCATGGTCGGGCCCGCCGCTTCTAACGTCACGGCCATGAGCAATGATCACGATGGGACCACCCGGCCGGGCGACACGCAGATCGTCGTCGAACTGTCCGAGGTCCACAAGGAGTTCGGAGACACCAAGGCTCTGGACGGCATCGACCTGCGGATCCGCGCCGGCGAGGCGGTCGCCGTGATGGGCCCGTCCGGCTGCGGCAAGTCCACCCTGCTCAACATGGTCGCCGGCCTGGACCGGCCCACCTGCGGCACGGTCCGGGTGCACGGCCAGGATCTGGGGCAGTTGAACGAGACCGGACTGGCACTGTTCCGCCGCCGGCACATCGGCATGATCTTCCAGTTCTTCAACCTCATCGACGACCTGCCGGCACTCGACAACGTGGCCATTGCCGCCCAGCTGACCGGCACCCCGGCGCGCCTGGCGCGCCGGCGGGCGCTGGAGCTGCTGGACGAACTCGGAGTCGCCCACCGCAAGGACACCTACCCGGCCGCCCTCAGCGGCGGCGAGCGCCAACGAGTGTCCGTCGCCCGGGCGCTGATGAACCGTCCGGCGCTGCTGCTGGCGGATGAGCCGACCGGCGCCTTGGACAGCCTTTCTGGCGAGCAGGTGATGGACCTGCTGATCGACCTCAACCAGATCGGGCAGACGCTGCTGATCGTCACCCACGACCCGCACCTGGCCACCCGCTGTGCCAGTCGGCTGGTGGAGGTCGCGGACGGCAGGGTCGCCCGCGAGCGTTCCCTGGAGCAGGCCGCATGACCGGGGCCGTGTGGCGGGCCTCGCGCGCGGCGGTCAAGCGGCGCAGGCTCCAGACGATCGTGATCGGCCTGGTCGTCTTCTGCTCGACCACGACCATCCTGCTCGCTCTCGCCGTCATGGGCGCCGCGCGGGCGCCTTTCGACGTGGCCTTCGGCCAGCAGCGCGGCGCCCACGTGGTCGCGACGTTCGACACCGCCAAGGCCCCGGCGGAGCGGTTGGCCGCCACCGCCAAGCGGCCGGGCGTCGAGGCCGCCGCCGGGCCCTTCGCCCAGGTGACCCTGGACATCCCGACCGACTGGCTGGGCAACGCGCCCGGGCCGATCACCCTGGTGGGCCGGGCCGACCCGGCGGGCCCGGTGGACCGCGTCACGCTGCTCGCGGGCCGCTGGGCCACCCAGCCGGGCGAGGTCGTCGTCCAGACGAGCTTCCGGGGCACCGGCTGGGATGTTCTGCTGGATCGGACGATCGCACCCGCCGGCGCCCCGCCGCTCACCGTGGTCGGCGTCGCCACCAGCATGAGCAAGTCGGCGGGCGGCTGGATCACGCCCGAGCAGGTGGCTGCCCTGCATCCCGTCTCCGCGCAGATGCTCTACCGCTTCACCGACGCCTCGACCGAGGACAGGGTGAAGGCGGACCTTGCCAGGGCCACCAAGGGTCTGCCCGGGGACGCGCTGACCAGCGCGCAGTCCTACTTGACCCTCAAGCAGGCGTTCTCCGCCCCGGCCGACTCCTACCTGCCGTTCATGTCGGTCTTCGGCGGGCTCGGCCTGGTGGTGGCCGTCCTGATCGTCGGGAACGTGGTGAGCGGTGCGGTGGTGTCCGGCTACCGGCACATCGGCGTTCTCAAGGCGCTCGGCTTCACCCCGCGTCAAGTCGTCACCGTCTACGTCACGATGGTCTCGGTGCCCGCGGTCGTCGGCAGCGTCCTCGGTACTGTGGTCGGCTGGGCGCTGGCCCGGCCGATCATCGACACCGCCTTCTCCGGGGTCGGGACCGGCACCGCCGCGCTCGACCCCCCGCTCTGGCTGCCGTTCGCCTGCCTGGTCGGCGTGCCGCTGCTGGTCGCCGTCGCCGCCTTCCTCCCGGCCTCGCGCGCCCACCGGATCTCCGCCGCCGAGGCGATCACCGCCGGCAGCGCGCCGCGGACCGGGCGCGGCCTGCGGATCCAGCGCTGGCTGAGCGGCACCCGGCTGCCGCGCGCGGTCAGCCTCGGCCTGGGCCAGCCCTTCGCCCGCCCGGCCCGGACGGCGCTCACCATGTCGTCCATCGTCCTGGGCGTGGTCACGGTGACCTTCGCCACCGGTCTAAGCGCCACGCTGCTCGCCTCGCTTGAGCCGCCGGAGGCGGACAACGGCCGCACCTTCGTCCACGTGCAGGTGGGCTCGGCCGATGCTCACCAGAGGGTGCCGAAGCTGACCGACGGCCAGATCGAGGCTGAGCTGCGTTCCACCCCCGGAGCCGACCAGGTGACCTCGCGAGCGTTCGAACAGGCCGCTGTGGTCGGTTACACCCAGCCTGTGTTCGTCGACTTCTACGGTGGTGACGCCGTCGAGCGGCCACTGCACGTGGTCAAGGGACGCCCGGCGACCGGGCCGGGCGAGGCGATCGCCGGGCCCGCGTTCCTGGACCAGCACGGACTCAAGCTCGGCGACCGGATCACCTTGGACCTCGGTGGCCGACTGCTGCCCCTGACCATCGTCGGCGAACCTCTCCAGGGCAACGCGCGGTCGGTGCAGTCCAACGCGGCGACCCTGGCCAGGCTCGGCATGAAGCTGCACGTGGTCGAGTACTCCGTGCGGCTCGCTCCCGGCGCGGACGCCGACGCCTGCATCAAGGCGATCAAGGAGGCCGATCCAGGGCTCTACCCAAACGTGGTGACGCACCAGGCGCCCGGCCCCATCGCGTCGGTCATCAGCTTCTCGACGATCTTCACCATCCTGCTGTGCGTGGTCGCCTCACTCGGCGTCTTCAACACCGTGCTGCTGAACATACGGGAACGCCGCAGGGACATCGGCATGCTGAAGTCGATCGGCATGACGCCGCGCCAGGTCGTCGCGATGACGGTGACCTCGGTCTCTGGGCTGGGCGTGGTCAGCGGAATCATCGGCGTCCCGGTCGGGATGGTCGCCCATCGGCTGATTGTCGAGCACATCAAGATCCTGGTGTTCCCGGAGTCGATGATCAATGTCTGGCACGCCCCGGTGCTGGTCGCCGTCGCCCTGGCGGGCGTCTTCATCGCCGTCCTCGGCGCGCTGCTCCCGTCCCGCAGGGCGGCACAGCTGCCCATCGCCGAGGTACTGCACAACGAGTGACGCACGTTCTGCCGGGCCGAGCGACGAGCGGGGGGTGTCGCCCGGCCCGGTCGCGCGGGTGGAAATGCCCCGCGTGCAGTCAGCGCGAGCTGACGCTGTCTGTTGCTGCGGCCGGGCGGGGGGTGCCCCTATCTGTTTCGTCAACCCTGGCAGGGCTGGTTCGTAGGGGTTGGTGCTGGTTTTCGGGAACGTCACGCGAAGCGTGATGTTCCCGGCGGATCGGGCGCCGTGCGGGCAGGCCGGTGGCCGGCCTGGCGGGGGTGGCCGTGCCGGCGCGCGGGTGTGACGGGCGGGAAGGGTAGGCGGTGGGGCGTTCAGGCGGCGAGGTCGAGGCTGCGGGGTTCGTAGAAAGCCCCGGTGCGGATCATCGCGTGGATGACGTTCACCCGTTGCCGCGCCAGGCGGAGGATGGCCTGGGTGTGGGTCTTGCCGCGGGCGCGCTGACGGTCGTAGTAGACCCGCGAGGACAGGTCGCTCTTG